>DATECD010000159.1:0-9776 GCA_035287065.1 Chlamydiales bacterium
CTCGTCTCCCTGGAATTGATGGGAAAGCCAAAATGAGTAAGAGCCTACAGAACGCGATCTTCCTTTCTGACGACGTAGATATGGTCGCCAAGAAGGTAAAAGGGATGTACACGGACCCGAACCACCTCCGCGTGGAAGACCCCGGCAAAGTGGAAGGAAACCCCGTTTTTACCTACCTAGACGCATTCGGAAAAGACATCAAAAAAATCTCTGAACTAAAAGAGCACTATAGCCGGGGGGGCCTTGGAGACACAGTGATCAAAAAATATTTGACAGACGTGCTCCAAGAATTTTTAGACCCCATCCGAAAAGCCCGCCTAGAATTTGCCAAAGACCCTCAAGAGGTGATGGCGATTTTAAAAAATGGAACGGAAGTCGCAATCCAAGTAGCTCACAAGACACTCATCGAGGTAAGGGCTGCAATGGGAATCAATTATTTTTAATCGAAAGAAAAAACACCGGAGAGTACTCCACAGCATGAGACAGGATCCTTAAGGCTGCTACCTTCCGGTCCTGACCTGGTTCAGACTGCCCATTCTGCAGCTTCCCCGGTGAAGCCACCATTCTAAAGAACTCCCTTATTTTTTATAAAATAAAAAAGTTAGTTGGTAGGATGTTGTGAGAGCCAGTCTATGCGGCTATAGCAATTACCTTGACATTGTGTTCTTAAGATGTTTTTGTATCTACAGCAAATGCTACTGATTTGCCTTTGCGATTCGGTTTGTTATTTTGTTGCATGCTGACAGGGGAAGTTGTGTCGGGAATACCACCTTTCAGCTTAAGAAGTCGTTCTAATAATGCAGGAGCTTTTGCAATAAGTTTAACAAGAACACAATAGATATTGTTTGGTATTTTTATGTTATTTTCTTCATATTTCTGAATTATTTCGATAGCCTCTCCGTCTGATAATCCAACTAGTTCTTGATTCAGCAATAGTTGTTTAGTGCTTTCTGAAATATCGCCGTGTTCCTCCGCCAACCAATCAAGATCGGTACGAAGAGTTCTGTGTGCATATGCAAATGTTAATGGGGTGATCTTAAAAGCTTTTTTCATGAATTTCTTATCCATTTTGAGAGAATCGCTGATGACAGAAAGAATAATTCCACGATCAGACTGATCAAAGATAATCTTGTCTGAGGCTTCCTCTAATAGTGTAAGTACAACATAGGGATCACGTCTGATTTGAGTGCTGAGGCACCACTCCAGTTGGTGTTGGTGGTAGCGCATTATGTTTTGGTGTTGTTTTATCTCACGTAGTCTTTTCATAGTGATGTTGGTTTTAGTTTCCATCTCTATTTCTTTAGAGGAGCTGCTTACGAAAGAGGAGCTGCTTACGAAACGCTCAACCACCTTATCTTTATCATCATAATCTGCGTATAGCCAGTCAGCAAGAGCAACCAAAATATTTCCGACCACCGGAAAAAGTGCGACGAAGCAGCGTATGGGGTTTTTTTCTTTATAATATGTGTAAGTGTGGTTTGTGAAAATTTTTGTATCGTCAAGACAGCAAGATGCATAGGCTTTAAAAAGAAAAATGCCTATATTTCTTACTAAGCTGATGCCCGGTATGTAGTCAAGCGGGCGATCGAAATCATGGTATTTTTTCGTTTGTTTGTTGAATCTACTATTTATTAATGACGTTTTATCAATTCCATCCGTTCCTGTAACTGTACTCATAATAATCTGCACGCTTAATTTATACTTATTATTATAACTATTTTTTTGTTTTTTTACAATAAAAAAACCAATATATATTGCAATCGAAAATTCACTGACCTAACTAATCCTTAATAACTTATGAAGGCTAATGCAAAGAACTTATTTTAAGTATCTGTTTTTTAAACAGTTATGTTAAAATATTTAAACAAAGAACAACATAATACCCATGAATACATACAACTTAATTCAAGAACATTATGACATCATCTATCCTAGGGGGGAGCTTTCCTTGGATGCGGAACCGGAGGTGTTTTTCATCGCGGAGCATCATAATGTAGAAGCCGTTCAGAAAATGAATGGCTTGTTTATGTCTGCGGTAGCTACGCCGGGGAGCGTTCTTTTGGTAGAGGGGTATGAATCCTGCAAGCCTATTCTTGGGGCGGTATTTTCATTTGAAATGAATGTCAATTCGGTTCGAGAAGGGGTTTTTACTGAGGGTAGAGTGTTGGGATGGGATCCCCTCGGTCAAGAGATTTGTTCAGGGAAAAATGTAGCCATTTTGCTGTTCCTCTCTTTATTGAATGATTCAGAACTCGATATGAATGAAGTGCAGGAGAAAATTGCGGAGAAAAAACATGATTTTGAAATGGGCATTTCAGCTGAATTGTTAACGAGTCCAAATGTTGTGGCCGCATTGAATGAAGTTGCAATTTTAGCAGAAGAAATAGAAGGAAGTATTGGAAAGATTGCAAGGGAAAGAAAAGAGAAATTAGAAAGGGTATCGCAGAAAATTGCCGCTCAGCAGGCAAATTTAGAAACTGTACGCAGTCGATTGAGAGCCATTCCTAGCTCAGCTGAAACATTCGATGAGTGGATGCGATGTGTTTTACAAGAAAGAGAAGTGGGGCTTGAACTTGAAAAGAAACGTGAAGGCTTTGCGATCTATGATATTTTGAGCAATGGCGAATTGAATATGCTACGAAATGATATAGTTTGTGAACTTTGCCAAAGGGCCAAAGAGAACTTAGCTGCGAATTTCCCCCTCCGTACGGAGATGATGATTTCCACAATGCAAAAAGTAAGGACTTCTCTTTCTGAAGGAGAGAAAATCTTCTTAGTTGCAGGGGAGAGACATTTGCGTGAAGATCCTACGTGTCAAGACGAGCGCTACCGACTCGATTCTTTTTATCGCTATCTTGCAGAAGAAAAGATACGCGCGGTCGTATTAAGACCTAAAATCTTGTAAGCGCCTTCATCTTTGTTACTTTTTTCTTCATTCCTCTTTCGGTAGCGCATTTACGTTGCAAAGGTAGGTTTCAGGGAAGAATTTGGCGAGGATCTTGACTGCGTTTTCTCCATTTTGGGCAAGGGCTGAGGCGGAGTAGAGGCAGAGGCCGACACCGTGACCTTTACCAAAGCCTGTGAAGTGGACGGTGTCATCTTTGAGCGCTACGGTGAAGTCAGAGCTTGGGAGGTTCTCTTTTCCAAGTTTTGCTTGAAGAGACAGGAAATTAAAATTGTGGAACTCATTTCCATCCTTAATGCGGATCCCATATACCTTTCCAGATGGGGAATCGATAAAGACTTCAAATGTTTCCAACTCGCGCGCTCCAAGAAGAGTGGAGAACTTTTTCTTTGGAATTTGATAGGTCCATTTCGATTCTTGTCTTGCTAAAAGTGCATGAGGCGCTTCTACCCCTTTTTCAGGAGCGTCAGCACAAAAACGGAAAATTGTCTCGTAGGCAGCTGTTTTTCCGGCGCTATGTTCTGTCCAAGAAGCTGCGAAAGGGACGTTTTTCCCATTGCTTGGGTGGACGAGGATCAGGTGTTTTGTTGAGTCAACTGCTCGATCGATGGGAGAATGAGAGACAATTAAAGCGCTTCCCATATAGCCTGAATCTTTGGCTTGAATATGCCAGAAAGTCCCTTGCCCTTTTAGCGACTCATAATAGCTTTCTGTCCTTGCAACAATTGCAAGGGCAGCCATCACTTCTGGTTCCATAGGGGTAGAAAACTGTGTCGTTAAGATGGATTTCACGTACGCTTCCATGTCCACCTCATTAACGATGTGAACTTTCCCTTCTACGCCGTAGACAAAAACTCCTCCAGAATATTGGATTCCATTGATGAAGATGGAAGTATCAGGAGAGCGAGGTTTGATGTAGAGCTGGTGAATCCCTAAAAATTCTTCCCCCCACTTCAATCCCGTTGAAAGTTCGCGGATCATAAATCTTTTGCCTAAAAGACCTGCGGCAACACGGGAACCATCCAAAGGATTAAAAAGATAGTAGGGACCCCGCACTTCAAGGAGCGCCTCTTCAGCGTTTTTTTCGATGAGCACCTGAATACTACGCGGGAGAGCCATTTCAGTCATTCTTTCGAATGTAGAGGGGGTGTGCCCAGTTGTGGGCGTTGCCGCACATAAACAACATGTGGGGATGAAAAAAAGGAGAGAGGAGAGAACATATCTCATAAAAACTCCGGATCGGTTTGCGGGAGTTTCCTCCCAATGTGTTCATAGGCAAGGACCGTCGCCTCTCTACCTCGAGGAGTACGCCTAATAAATCCCTGCAGGATAAGGAAAGGTTCATACACTTCTTCAAGTGTGTGAGGCTCTTCTCCAACAGCTGCAGCGAGATTTGTCAATCCAACAGGCCCGCCCTTGTGATGATCAATCATAACGGAGAGGATTTTTTTGTCCATCTCATCTAATCCTTTTTCATCGATTGCGAGCATATCAAGGGCAGTTTTTGCAAGGAGAAGGTCAATGATTTTCTGTTTTTGAATCTGTGAGACATCCCGAACCCAGCGAAGGAGGTTGTTGGCAATACGAGGGGTTCCTCGCGAGCGCTTCCCAATCTCAAGGCTTGCCTCTTTTTCAAGTTTGACGCCTAAAAGGTGGGAGGAGCGATCGAGGATCTGACTCAATGTCTCTGCGTCGTAGTAATCGAGGCGTAAAGAGATGTGAAAACGGGAGCGCATCGGGGCGCTTAAAAGTCCTGAGCGCGTTGTTGCGCCAAGTAACGTGAAGGGCTGCAGTTTGACTTGCACACTTCTCGCATTGGCCCCGCTATCAATCATAAGATCGAGAGAAAAATCTTCCATTGCAGAGTAGAGATATTCTTCCGCAGTCTTAGAAAGCCGATGAATCTCGTCGATAAAAAGGACATCGCCTCTTTTAAGATTTGTGAGAAGGCCTGCGAGATCGCCCGGTTTTTCTAAAGCAGGTCCCGATGTCACTGTTAATTCAGTTCCCATTGTTTTAGAAATGATATGGGCAAGGGTTGTTTTTCCTAAGCCTGGTGGTCCAAAAAAAAGGGAGTGGCCGAGTACATCATTTCTCTCTTTTGCAGCGCCAATTAAGACCTCGAGCCGCTGTTTGACCGCATCTTGCCCAATAAAATCGGATAGTGTTTGTGGGCGAAGAGGGATTTCAAACGGAACATCGGGCTTTGCCCAAGAAGATTCCATGTAGGGGTGCTGCATGAAAAAAAAGTAGCACGAAAACGATTTCAAAAGCTACAGTACATACTGAAACATCAGGAGAGGTTTTAAGACTATGAGTTTAAGGTCCGACAGGTGGATCCGCAAAATGGCTTTAGAGCAAAAGATGATTGAGCCTTTTGTCAACGGTCAGGTTAAAGAATCTGATGGGAAAAAGATGGTGAGTTTTGGGCTTTCTAGCTACGGATATGATCTTCGCGTTGCAAAAAAGTTCAAAGTCTTTACAAATGTCTATAATTCGATTGTCGATCCGAAAAATTTTCAGCCCGATGCCTTTGTCGACATAGAAGGAGAGACCTGTATCATTCCTCCAAACTCTTTTGCACTCGCTCAAAGTGTTGAATATTTTCGCATACCTCGCAATGTGCTCACGCTATGTATCGGTAAATCAACCTATGCAAGATGTGGGATCATTGTGAATGTAACCCCTTTTGAACCTGAGTGGGAAGGGTATGTAACTTTGGAAATATCCAACACAACTCCTCTTCCTGCAAAGATTTATGCTGGAGAAGGACTTGCGCAAGTGCTTTTTTTCACATCGGAAGAGGTGTGTGAGACTTCCTATGCAGATCGGAAGGGAAAGTATATGCGGCAGATGGAAATTACTTATCCTTCAATCTAAATGGCAAATGCCTTATAGAAATAAGTAGGTGAGGAGCATGAAGAGCTTTAGCTTCCGAGAGTGGTGGTGGGTAGCTCTTTCTCTATTTTGCCTTTTTTTCTTCTATCCAATTGCTATGCAGAGCAAAAAAAAAGAGATGGAAAGGCTCTCTTTCCAGCTACAAGAGAAAAAAGTGGAAAAGCTTTCTGTGTTAGCAGAACGGGAAGATTTACAGCTCCAAATCAATTCGCAAAATGACCCTAATTGGATTGAGATGTTGCTGATTCGGGATTTAGGCATGGTCCCAGAGGGGTGGTTGAAAGTGCACTTTATCTCTAAAAGATGATTTTCTTTTTTGTTTTATTTCTTATCTTAATGCTTTGCCTCTCTGCTTTTTCTTCTGCTTCAGAAACTGCGCTTTTTTCTTTATCTCCTTTGACGATAAGATCTTATCGTTCAAATACCGATCCGAAGCGTAAACTTGTTGCAAAGCTTTTGGATTCTCCTCGCGATTTACTTGTTACGCTCCTCATTTTCAATATCATTGCAAATCTTTTAATCCAGAATACGGTTTCTTCTCTATTTGGAGATTTTCCCCTTTGGATTTTAAAAGTTGGCGTACCTTTAGTCTTGGTGCTGATTTTTGGGGAGATCCTGCCGAAATCACTTGCGATATCGAATAATGAAAAGATCGCTGCTTTTGTGGCTCCTTGGATAAATCTTTTGATTAGGGGGGTTGCTCCGATTCGTGGCCCGTTGACAAAAGCGACAAATTGGATATCCCGTTTTATCTTTTTCTTTTTTTCAAAAGAGAAGCAGATTTCTGGAGATGAGTTACATCATCTTTTAAAGACCTCAGAGAAAAATGGGGTCCTTTTGCCTCAGGAATGCCATCTTGTAAAAGGCTCCTTGCGGTTACAATCTTCGATGGTGAAAGAGGTGATGCGTCCGAGAGAAGAGGTCCTTTTTTACGATATCAACGATCCTCTTGACCAGTTAGTTCACCTGATGTCCGACCTTGCAACGACAAGAGTGCCTATTTGTGAAAAGGATCTTGACCACCTCCTTGGGATCTTCCATACCAGGGATTTTCTTTTTCATAGAAAAGAGATTCAAGGGGGAAAGGATCTGATCCCTTTTTTAAAAAAACCAACGTTTGTCCCCGAATCGATGCGCGCTTGGGCTCTTTTGAAGAGTTTGAGAGAAAAAGGGGAGAGTTTGTCGATGGTTGTTAATGAATATGGGTCGATTTCAGGGTTGATTACGCAAGAAGACCTCGTCGAGATCGTCGTGGGGGAGATTGCAGATCTTCGAGATGGGAAGAGCAATTACTCTAGATCTGGAGATGATGTGATCATTGCAAGTGGAAAATTGGAGCTTTCTGAGTTTCGAGAGATCTTTGGGATCACGCTCATTTCCAAGGAAAATATCGTCACGTTGGGCGGGTGGCTAATTGAGCAGTTAGGTGATATTCCGCAAGTGGGGACAAAATATGCAAATGATCAATTTCTTTTTTACGTTTTAGAAGCTGAGCCAAATCGCCTTCGGAGAATTTATGTGAGGAAACTACATTGATGAGCTCACAGGCTATTTTTTTTCTTTTCTGGACGTTAGCTGCAATTGTGATTCAGGGGATGTTTGCCCTTTTCGAGATGGCTTGCGTCTCTTTTCATCGCATCCGACTGCAATACTATGTGAGTAGAGGGGAAAAACGGGCGCTCTGGTTGAATTATCTTTTACAGCGCCCCTCCCGCCTTTTTGGGACGACGCTGATTGGCATTAATACCGCTTTGCAAATCGGTTCTGAGTGCGCGCGTCAGTTTTACGCAGCCATTCATCTCGATCCCGATTGGGCGCCGATTAGCCAGGTTATTTTAGTGGTCATTTTTGCTGAACTATCGCCCCTTTTTGCAGCGAGAAGGCATCCTGAGCAAGCAGCGATGGCGCTTGTTCCTGTGATGATCTTATTTGCTAAGCTTTTAACTCCAATTACGTGGGCATTTGATGCGCTTTCTCGCTTGATTCACAAGTGTCTTGGAAAAGCGGAAGAGACTCCCCTTTTTCTTTCGCGTGAAGAGGTGAGATTAGCTTTTCAAGCAGATGACGATGGAGGCGATGAGTTTGGCGCCTTGACAACGCAAATTTTTCAGCTCAAAACAAAGCACGCTGTTGAATTGATGGTTCCCCTTGCAAAAGTGCAAATGGTCCCAGCTACAGCAACTGTTTCAGAAGTGAGGCACTTTTTAAGTATTCACTATGTCCCCTTTCTTCCTATCTATCACCGCTATCCACATAATGTTGTGGCTGTTATCCACCCAAGAGATTTGCTTCAAGAACAAGATGAGAAAAAAGTTCTTGATTTAGGAAAATCTCCTTGGTTTGTTTCAGAGGCAACATCTGTGCTTTCTTTGATTGAACAATTTCGACGCAATACTCAAAGTATTGCAGTTCTATTAAATCCATCTGGTGAAGCATCAGGGATTGTTGCTCTTGATGATATTGTCTCTTCTTTGTTTGGAAGAGAAATGAAAAAAATGGCCCCTCTCCCATCAGTTGCAGTTCTCCATATTGAACGGACGCTACCTGGCGATATGGAAGTTGCGACATTCAACCGAGAATTTCAAGGGGACCTTACCTACTTTCCCAATGAAACCTTGAATGATTTGATTTTACGCGAACTCAAACACCTTCCTGCAAAAGAAGAAACGATCCGTTTAGGCTCTTATCTTTTTACTGTCTTAGAACCTTCCATGCGCGGAGCCAAGACAGTCACTGTTCGGACCTTAGGTGCTGTCCAATAGACCTCTTGCATAATATACAATCTTAAGGTTCAAGCCTGGGTTCATCAGCAAGAGACGTTTTTTACAGATTTTCGCCCTCTATTTTGAAGCGGCCTTTTTGTTGATGAAGAACGTCTTTTTACTGTCATGCTTCCTTTTCGAATAGACTTTGACAAATGTCTAGGATGTGAATGAACTCTGATCTCCACAGTACAACCAAGTTTGGTTAGATATTGCATCAAGGTATCAGTGCTGAAGTCATTAATTTTCCCAGCCATTAGCGCAGAAACTTTAGGTGGGCTAATTCCTAGGATTATAGCAATATCCTTGTTGAGTAGTTTGCTAGTTCGGATAATGCGAGTGAGTTCTGAAAGTAAGTCAGAACGAGCTCTCATTTCCTCTGAATCTTCTAATTCAAGATCAGCAAAGATATTATCTTTGCTGATTGTGGTTTTATTGCCCATTATACACTCCTCCATTCAGCATATTCGACACGAGCCTGTTTTAGCCTTTGAAGCACCAAATGAATCTCTTTTTTAGGTGTTGCAATTCCTGTTTTACTTTTCTTCTGAAAGACATGCAACACAGCAACTGCATCCTTAAATTCAACAGTATAAATAGTTCTAAAGGTTCCTTCCCGTTCATCCACTACAATCTCTGAAATTCCAGCTATACCTAAATGTTTCAGAAGCTTTGTATTCTCGGGAGTGTATCCCTTTTGAATTTCTCTTAATGCGTGTCCAAATTCTTTTTTCACCTCTTCCGGCATGTGCCTCATGTCCTTGAGAGAAGATCCAACCCAAATAACTGGCTTTAGGTTTTGTCTTTGACTCATAGAAAACATGATTACCAATATTGGTAATTTCATTCAAGAGACTTCTTTCGAAACCTATTTCCCGTGCCTCTGCCTGTGCCAGTGCCCGCCCTTTCCCGATTCTTCAAGTTGTTTCGGTATACCGAGAGTGATTCAAGAATCTTAAAAAATGACAAGGAGGCGCCTTAAATTTGAAGCAGGCGAAGCCGATGCTGAAGCAGTCCAAGTTAAACACTTGGACGATGCAGGCAGCTTCAAATTTAATGGCTGCCTGACGCTGTCAGAACCGATTCTTGAATCACGAGCGGTATATAGGTTCAACTTATTTTTAGACAGTTCCTTACAGCTTGGACAATGATTTCTAAAGCTTGGTCGATTTCTTCTTTTGTGTTTGTGCGGGCAAAAGAGAAGCGGATTG
>DATECD010000160.1:0-8024 GCA_035287065.1 Chlamydiales bacterium
GGCGCTCCAGAAAAAGATGAAGTACTCATTACGAGTTTGAGGCATCATCAGGCGCTATTCCAAGCAATCCAAAGTGTGCGAGCAGCTTTAGAGGGGATCGATAACGGAGTATTTCCAGAACTCATCGCTGCAGATGTGAGATCATCTCTTCACGAACTGGGGACCATTTTAGGGACCAATGTGACAGAAGACATTTTGTCTGCAATCTTTTCTAAATTTTGTCTTGGAAAATGAGAAACAAAAAAGAACTGGCTAAAGAGATTGGAAACGTGCTCGATAAGCTTTTTCCCAATCCCGCCATCCCTTTGCATCATGAAAGTCCATTCACCCTTCTCATTGCCGTTCTCCTTTCTGCTCAATGCACAGATGTGAGAGTCAACCAAGTCACTCCCAAACTTTTTGCACTTGCTGGTACACCAGAAACAATGGCGCTTCTAAATCCAAAAGAAATTGAAGCAATCATTCGTCCTTGTGGTCTTGCCCCGACTAAGTCGCGGGCCATCCAAAAACTCTCTGAACTTTTAGTTGCAAAGCATAAAAGCAAGGTCCCTTCTTCACTAAAAGCATTAGAAAAACTACCTGGAGTCGGTCACAAAACAGCCTCTGTGATCCTCGCACAAAGCTTTCACAAACCCGCATTTCCTGTGGATACACACATCTTTCGCGCCGCTCACCGATGGCACTTAAGTAAAGGAAAAACTGTTGTGCAAGTTGAAAAGGATTTAAAAAAGCTCTTTCCTAAAAAGGAATGGATCCGCCGCCACTTACAGATCATCTACTTCTGCAGAGAGTATTGCCCAGCAAGGGGGCATAAGCCAGAAAGGTGTCCTATTTGCTCGTTCCTAACGAAGTGCCAAAAAAACATTTTGTCTCAAGGCCCTTCCTCGAATTTTCGATGAGATCTGAATCAAATGCAATACGCCCTTTTTCAAAAAGGAGGATGACGCAAGACCCCCCAAATGAGAAATACCCCTTCTCATCCCCTTTTTTTACCTCTTTCCCTGCTTTATATGTCTGGTGGATGGACCCAACACAAGTAGCCCCTATTTCGATAAAGAGCATGCGCCCAAATTGCTTGGTTTCAATTTCCGTCACCATCCGTTTATTTTCTGCAAGGATGGAAAGTTTTTTTCGCAAGGCAATGGGATTTACCGAAAAAAGAGCGCCTTGAATAAGGCGTGCCGCAGATGGAATGCCATCACACGGGAAATGGAAGCGGTGATAATCTGTTGGACAAAGCCGAGCAATCACCATTCCCCCATTTTCAAACTGGCGCGCGAGGTTCGGATCGAAAAGAAAAGATGTTAAATCAAACTTTTGCCCTTTCACATAAAACTGTTTTGTCTTTAAAAGATTCGGAAAAACCAAATAACGTCCATCTGCAGGGAGAACCGCTCTATCTTCACCTAACGCAAGGGGCCTTTTTTCTTTTTTTAGTTTTCGAATGAAAAAATCGTTAAAACAGGAAAACTCACTCTCTGCAAATTCTGTTGTATCGACTCGGAAAGTTGCGATAAAAGAGGCAACTTTCCTTTTAGAAGAGGGACGCGTCTGCAAATAGCCATACCATTTCGAAATCCAAGAAATTCGAGCAATGATCGGTAAGAAGAAAAAAGAAAAAACACGAGCGGGAAACGACTCTCCATAGAGAAGCGCAAGCGCCCAACGCCCGTAGATTTTCTCCTCTTCACTCTTGCCGCTCACCCGATCTACGTACTGGATCCGCATGGAGTGAGATCGTAGCCTTGCATAGAAATTTTTTGCAATCAGAGAAGAATTCGATTAGAATCTCCCCGGAAAAAATAAAAAAGTAGAGAAAAACATGTCGATCTCACCCATTCCTTCACTTTCTTCAACCCCAACACAAAACAAAACAGGAGAAAAATCCTTTTCGCCCCTTTCTTATGAAAGGGCTTATGCTTCATGTTTACCGATCGTCGGAATATTTTTTGCTATTTTCAATGTAATTGAAACCAGAAAGGAATGGGAAACTCTTAGAGAGACAAACCCTCTCTACACACCTAAAATTGAATGGGATACAGAGAAAGTTGCGTCTGCAAGAAATGCCAAAAACTTAAGACTGCGCCTACAAAAAAAAGGACAATTTTATGCCTCTTGCGAGACTGCAGGAAATCAGCTCTCCATCCTCACAATTCTTGCGTTGACAACTCTTGGAATAACAAACCGATACCACCTCGCAGTCGGGATATGCTCCTATGGAGTACTCGCTGGATTTTCAGCCTATCGCAAGCTTCTCCTTACTCGTTTTGAAGAACGAAATGCAGAGTATGAAAAATTGTTAAAATTTATTGAAGATTTCATTGAATTAAACAATGTATACGAAAAAGAAATCAGTGATTTTGATGAAAAAGATGCACTCTCTGCAAAAAAGCAAACAAGACCTTCTAATTTTATTCCCATAGAATGGAAAAACCTTTTTGAGGGTTGGAACAACCATACCCATCAAATAACGACTCAAGATTTTCCGAAAATGCTTGGGGAATTGCAAAACATAAACACAAAAGTCGAAGCTACTGAAGTTTTAAAGGAATTACTTAACCATACTTTTTTAATTACGAAATTTACTTAGATTGCGATTTTCTTTGTTTTTACTTATAATACGGGAACAATGTCAAGTTCAGTTGAAAATAACACAACCCCTCAGTATAAAATTTACGCTTCATTTCTCCCCTTTATTGGTCCTTTTGTTGCATTACAAAATGTTGTTGAACTAAGACCTCAATGGGACATTGCAGAACGGCTTTCCCATTCAATGGGAGGTATTTTCTCTGAGAGAGCAAGTCACGCAAGATCTGAAATCAATCGAAAAATCGACTTCCTTTCCTCTTGTGGAATTGCAGGGAATCTCATTTCGATCATCACACTCGTTGGATTATCATCATTGGGTATTCTCCACACACCTTTCCTCATCATCGGAATCGGCTTCTATGGACTTTTGACAGGGATAGCCACTTACAATAAATATTTTCATATGCTTCAAAATCAATTGTTCGATCTCTCTCAAAGAATAGGGCAAGGGCATCTCTACGAACAAGTCGCTCGGCAGTTGAATCAACTAAAGGGATGGAGATCTAGTATTTTAAACATTCAAACAGCTCTGAATGAGCCATTGCAAAATCTGACGGCTCAAATCAGCTATCGCCTTGCTGGAGCAATGTAAAACCGCTTTACATTCGCACACCCCTTCACCCTTTGTACCTGTCAAAGCAAAGTTAAAATGTCACCCCTTTGTACCTTGTCTTTAAAGTATAAAATCCATTACACTTTGCCCGGAACCTAAGTACCCCCTTTAATTGTATGTTTGGCCTTATAAAAAAACTTTTTGGCACGCAACAATCGCGTCTTCTTAAGCGTTATGGAAAACTAATTCCAAAAATTCATGCATGGGAAGAAAAATTTCAATCGCTTTCTGATAGTGAGCTCACTGCAAAAACTGCTGAATTTAAAAAAAGAGTTGCGGAGGGAGAGCCCTTAGAATCGCTCCTTCCCGAGGCATTTGCCGCGGTCAAAAATGCTTGCAGACGCCTTTGTGGCACAGAAGTAAAAGTTTCTGGCTACACCCAAAAATGGGACATGATCCCCTACGATGTACAGCTCCTTGGCGGGATTGCCATGTTCTATGGCTCCATTGCAGAAATGCAAACAGGTGAAGGGAAAACACTCACTGCTTCCCTCCCTCTTTATCTCCGCGCCTTAATGGGAAAGCCTGTCCACCTCGTCACTGTCAATGACTATTTAGCAAGACGAGACTGCGAATGGGTTGGCGCAATCTTCCACTTTTTAGGACTTAACGTCGCTTCTTTGACAAATGACGTTCCGCAACACTTGCGCAAATCGATCTACCTCTCCGATATCGTTTATGGCACAGCTTCTGAGTTTGGCTTTGACTATTTAAGAGACAACTCCATGGCGATGAGAAAAGAAGATCAGGTACAAAGGGGGCACTATTTCGCAATCATTGATGAGATTGACTCCATCTTGATCGATGAGGCAAGAACTCCCCTCATTATTTCAGGTCCTGCCTCCCAAAGCCGCCAGATGTACGATGAACTCAAAAGTCCCGTTGCTGCGTTAGTGAAAGTGCAGCGCGATCACTGCAATCGCTTGGCAACTGAAGCGAAAAAGGAGTTAGAGGCGCTCAATCTTCTCGAAACAGAAGAAAAAGTGGGAAAACTTAAGAACGACGAGGACGAAGAGAAGAGAAAAGAGGCATTCAAGAAGCTTTGGCTTGTCCACAAAGGGATGCCTAACAACAAAGTACTAAAACGGATCCGCGAAAATCCCCATCTTAGAGCAGAGATCGATTCTTGGGAGACCTATTTCTTCGGCGACCAAAATCGCGATGAGAAAATCAAGACACTTACTGAGCTCTACATCGTTGTTGATGAAAGAAATAGCGAATATGAACTCACAGACAAAGGAATTACAACTTGGAATGAGGCTCATCAAGGAACTTTCGTCGATGACTTTACCATGCTTGATCTTGGGTTTGAGTATGCTGAAATCGAGGCAAATACTGCTCTTTCCGACCAAGAAAAACTGAGTGCAAAAGTTCGTTTACGAGAAGAAGATGCAAAAAGAAAAGAGCGCTCGCATAATTTAAGGCAAATGCTCCGCGCACATCTTCTCATGGAAAAAGATATCGATTACATCGTTCAAGACGATAAAATCGTCATCATTGATGAAAATACAGGGCGTCCTCAACCAGGACGAAGATTTTCCGACGGCCTACATCAGGCAATTGAAGCAAAAGAAGAGGTCTCTATCCAAGGGGAAACACAAACCTACGCGACCGTCACTTTGCAAAACTACTTCCGGATGTATGAAAAACTAGCTGGTATGACCGGCACGGCAATGACCGAAGCCAATGAATTTAGAGAGATCTACCACCTCGATGTCTTAGCCATTCCCACTTATCGCCCTTCGGCAAGAAAAGATGCAAATGACGAAATCTACATGACCGAAAGGGAAAAATATAATGCAATCTTAAAAGAGATCAAAGAGATCCATGCACAGGGCCGCCCCATCCTCATCGGCACCGAGTCCGTTGAAGCCTCTGAAAAACTTGCCCGCATTCTCAAAGCCAACCGTCTTGAACATACAATCCTCAATGCAAAACAACACGCAGCAGAAGCGCAAGTCATCGCCGACGCGGGAAGTCAGAATGCAATTACAATTGCCACAAACATGGCAGGAAGAGGAACCGACATTAAACTAAAAGAGGGTGTCAAGGAACTAGGTGGACTCCATGTCATTGGAACAACCCGCCACCACTCTCGTAGAATCGATCGCCAATTAAGGGGAAGATCGGGGAGATTAGGAGATCCTGGATCTTCTAAATTCTACATCTCTTTTGAAGACAATCTCATGCGCCTTTTTGCTTCCCCACGCATGACCTCGCTTCTTCAACGCTTTCGTCCCCCCGAAGGGGAACCCATCTCTGCAAAAGTTCTCAATAAATCGATCGAAACAGCGCAAAAACGGGTGGAACACCGCAATTATTCAATCCGCAAACATACACTTGAATATGACGATGTAATGAACCGTCAAAGACAAGAGCTCTACTCTTTCCGCAACGAAATCCTTTTCTCTGACCACCCCTTAACCATTGCTGAAGAGATGATCTCAGAAGCAATTTCCCATATTATCTCTCCCTTCCTACAACCCAAAGCGCACATTGCAGAGCTCCCCGCCCTTTTAATGGAACGTTTTCCCCTCTCTTTTGATGAAACATTTTTCCAAACACCTGACTTTAAAGAGAAAACGATCGAAAAAATGCTTCAGGCATTTAAACAGAAACTCTTTCATCAAAGACAGCTGCTAAGTTCTTTACGTCCAGATCTTCCCGATGCGGAAAAAGCGCAAAGCCTCCTTCTAGAAGTCATACGCAACCTCATGATCCGAAAGATTGATCAACTCTGGCAGGAGCATCTTTTAAAAATTGATCACCTCCGCTCAGATGTCCATATGAGAACCGTTGGTCAAAAAGATCCCCTTTTAGAATTTAAACATGAGTCTTTTTCTCTATTCCAGTCTTTCTCTTCTGCCTTAAAAGAAGAGATTGCCCGTGATCTTTTCCGCTTTGAACTCATGCCACCGCCAAACCCGCAAAAACTCCAAGAAGCTCTTTTGCATATGCAACGCCAAAAACAGCAGGCTAATAAACTCACCATATCTGAAAGTTAGTCATGTTGTTTTTTCTTTTCCTCTCTCTTTTTTGCATGCCCATTGCAGAGTTTGTCCCCAAGTGGAATATTGCTGTGAGTCCAACACTTACCGAACAAGGGAAAGATCGTTACGGGAAAGAGACCGTTGAATCACTCGACCTCCAAGGGATTGTTAAGCTCAATGGGACCACAGTCTCTAAATTCCTTAAAGTCTCTGGTGCGCTCATCGCCCGCAATGCCTTCCTTGAAGAAGTAGAAGGGGCGGGAGATCTTCAGTTCTTTGATACAAAAATATCGCAAGAGCTTCGCGCAACAGGGAGCCTTAAAGCGTGTTCCACCTCATTTGAAAAACCCATTCTTTTTTCTGGTCAAAAGGGAGCTTTTTCCAACTGCAAACTCAAAGGGATTGCCATAGAAAGGGAATTTGGTTTTAAAGCAGCGCAAGTCATTGAACTGAAAGAAAAAACAGAAGTCGATGGCCCGATTCATTTCAAAGGAGGAGGGGGAAAAGTGCATCTTTACCCAGGTAGCCGCATTCTTGGAACCGTCACTGGCGGAGAGATCGTCTACAAAAAATAGTATACCAGCTATATATCAAATCTATGATCTCTCTTTTAGGGGACCTGGTAACGCAGCCCCAAAAATTTGACTGCCTCAAACACCCACTTATTTTACAGTTGGAATCTTTAGAGTATTCTCCTTTTCACCTTGTCTCTTTGATCCTCTTTTTTTTAGCCATCGTTCACACCCTTTCTGTCCATTTGGTGCGCTCTTGGGCAAAATCGTTGGAGACCCGGCAAGCTACAACAAGAAAAAGGGAAAAAAGCGTCTTGGTCCAAATTCTCTATCTTCTCTCTGAAGTAGAGATAATCTTTGCATTTTGGGCAGTTCCCCTCTTTATCTCTATGGTTGCAACATTTGGATGGAAAATTGCTTTAGAATACATGAATACGCGCGATTATACAGAGGCGATTTTCGTGACCGTTCTTTTGGCAATTGCATCTACAAGGCCTATTGTCAATTTTGCTGAAAAAACGATTCGCGAATGCGCAAAAATGTTAGGGGGGTCTCTTTCTGCCTGGTGGTTTACTCTTCTTACAGTAGGTCCAATCCTTGGCTCATTGATTACAGAAGTTGGCGCAATGATCCTTTGCGCGCTCCTTTTCTCAAGACAATTCTTTGAATATCGCCCAAGTTGGGAGCTCTCTTATGCAACAGTTGGTCTACTCTTCGTCAATATTTCCATTGGCGGTATTCTGACAGACTTTGCCTCTCCTGCCGTTTTAATTCTCTCGAATGCATGGCATTGGACCCTTCCCCATATGTTTCTGCAGTTTGGTTGGAAAGCCATTTTAGGGATCTTTATTTCCAACCTTCTCTATTTATTTTTATTCCGACGTGAATTTCGCCAACTTAACGAGAGAAAAAAAGAACTTCAACTCTTCCGCTCTCTTCATCCACTAAAAGAAGAGGAGGCGGCCATCCCGCGGTGGATCGCATTTGTTCACCTCCTTTTCATCGCTTGCATTGTCATGGTCTCCCACTACCCCGCAATCTTCATCGCTCTTTTCTTCTTCTTTATCGCTTTTCACCAAACAACAAGGGGGCATCAATCCGCTATTCGCCTAACGCGTCCCAGCTTGGTTGGCCTCTTCCTTGCAGGCCTTATCATTCACGTCGGACTCCAAGGTTGGTGGGTTGCTAAAATCCTCAATTCCCTGACCCCCAAAGGAGTATTGCTTGCAGCCATTCTTATGACTGGGTTTAACGATAATGCAGCGATCTCTTATCTAGGGACACTTGTCCCAGGCTGGCATGAGGCCTATCGCTACGCTC
>DATECD010000161.1:0-4620 GCA_035287065.1 Chlamydiales bacterium
TGCAGGGACTCCGATTCAATACAAATTGCTATCAATCCCCTTTTATCTCACCTTACAACTTCATCGCCTCATCAAATGCAGCAGTTCATGACGCTATCACAAAAATGATCAAAGTCGAGATAATGCGACCTCATTTTTTAAGAGCTAAACATGAGTTCTGCAACAACTTTGACAATTGATCGATATTCACTTCCTAAAATGAGATACGATGAGATTGAGCCGGGAGACCTCATTTGCAGTTTCGAACAGATCATCACGAGGACCGATCTTTTAGGGCTTAAGTTCCTTCTCGATTTGTCCTCTTTTGGGGCTAAGTGCGACCTAAATCGCCTATTTCACGCACAAATTATTCTTCATAAATATCCAAGAGATGGGGTGTTTCAAATTGCTCACGCTGATGGGTCTATTCGAAAAGTCGTCATGCAAGATGATTGGTTTAAAGAGCATAACCCATGTCAAGCACTTGTCGTTTTCCGAGCAAAATCTCTTTTCTTGCAAAAAGAGATTGTTCAAGTCGCAAAAACAACAGCAAAAAAAGGGAATCACCACTTTTGTAAAACAGTTGAGCATCGCACTATTTTTGATCGGCTAAAGTTTTTATTCGACGTCTCTACTTTCCAACATTTCGAGCAAAAGGCGTCCGCTGCAACACTAAAAAATCTCTCTCAAATGGCCGTGCACTTCTCTGAACGGGGCTGCTTTCATGCACAGGATAAAACTTCTACGATGAGCTGCATTGAGTATGTAGTAAATGTAGTATGCATCTCCTACTTAATGCGATATGCAAAATATTGTTTTTCAGAAAAGCTCACTAGAGAAGAAAAAATCGAGAAAATCTTCCATCACCTACTCAAGATCAATCAGACGGGTCTTCTTCCTGTAAGTTTAAGTAACCCTCGTGCAATGCCCGCTTCCTTTGGCGATTTTTTCCTCAATGAAACAACTTTTTTTAAACCGATGGGATATTTGGGTGTGGTTTCTAACCGGATAGAGGGACCGCCCCTAGAAGTTCCCGCTCATCTGAAATCCAGCCCCCTAACATTGTCGTCAGAAAAGGAACTGAAATTAGAAAAAGAGCAGATTAAACAATCGCAACTGACCCGCTCAGAAAAAACGCTTGCTCTTTCACTCAATGCGCTAAATTATCAAAAGCTAAAAAACGAACAAATGAGGCTTTTTGCGCTCAATTTTTTTTCTCCTTTAAAAGGATTATCCCCCATTCACAAAATAACGAATTTTTTCATGTCAATTTTTGCAAAAAAAGGAGCTGAGATTGCAAAAACAAAAACTCAATTACTCACTCTCCATGAAAAAGTGAGGAAAAATGGCCGATTTTATTTAAATGATTCCGAAATTCCCTACGGACATAAGATTTGGCTTCACTATTCAACTGATGGTGGAATCAGCTTTGATGTTGAACCATTTAGCCTAAATAATCACTGCTTTGTCGCCTCCATTGTCTTACCCTCACAGAGAGGAATCATTTATAGAATATTCATAGGTCCAGAAAATGAAAACGACTTGGATCCCATTTCTAAAGCGCAAGGCTGGGATCGAATCGTTGATCAACCCGAATACTCATTTCCATTTCAATGGAATCGTATTCACTACAATCAAATGGCTCTATTCATAGAAAATCAACAATCTACTCTAAAGATTGTACACCGAAAAACAATTGATTGGACTCTTCTTCCTCGATGGAAACCACGGTCAAATGCAATTGAAACCTATTTTCAAAAATGCAATGAAATTGCCCCAACTAGGAATACACCAGAAGAAATTCAACAATATGACACCCAATTTGCACATCTTGAAAGGACATTTCCCCCTCTTTTTCCTGTTCAACCCGATATCGAACATGCAGTGCTCACTTTTTCTGAAAAAAAATGGGGGTTACTACTTAAAAAAAACAATATTCAGCTTCTCAAGCAAGGTCTTGGGAGTGGTTTGAGCGGAGATCCTCTCTACCGGATCGTGAATGGTCAAGGTCAACCGATTGGAGTCGTGAAGGTCTTTTTACAGTCTAGGGGTAAGTGCGCTCGTGAATTCCACGCGTTGACAAATCATAATAAATTATCTCTTCAATCACTAAATCTCCCCCAAGTGCAAGGAATTGCGTCGGCTCAAATTGAAAATAAAACTATTTATTTTCTCGGCTTAGAGCACATAGCAGGGGTTTCCGTATATGATCAGTTTACAAAGCTTGCCGAATGCAAGCCTGATAGTTTAGAGCGTGCGGCCCTATTTTCCCTTTTGAAAAGGGCTTATCAAAAACTTGGAACTGCAATCGCAGAATTTCATTTGGCAGCAAAAACTCTTGAACAACCGGTTCATCCAGCTTTTCTCAATATGATTGAATTATTTCATACACATGCACTGAAAAAAGTAAGCGCTCATTTAGAACAATCCGTAATCGATGCCGCACAGAATTTTTTCAATTCCTCTTTGCAAAAAATCAAAGGGAAAATATTTCCAAAAGGATACGTTCATGGCGATTTAAATTTAGGCAATATTCTCATGAATTATGTCACAGATCAGCTGACCATTTTAGATTGGCCAGATGGTTCTTTATCTGTAGGAAAAGATGGTGTACCAACAGGCATTTCTTTTTGGGATGTTCTCCAAATTAAGCAGGAATTGCTAACAAGTCACCCACTTGGAGTCTCTTTAGAAGAAACCGATGAACTCTTTCAAGTTTTTTCAGAAGAATATCAAAAAAATGTTCATTATTCGCTAGATTACGAAACTGGAATTTTCTTTACATATCTTATGACGCTAGGTTCAATCAAATGGTTCCTAGACAAAAAAGCCATGTTCAATGAATCACAGCTGGAAATTGCGGAAAGCATTTTCCGTATTAAGAAAATGCTTCTCAATGATTTTGTCTCCATCTTTGATTAGATCATTTCAAGAGATTCGTAGTGGCGTAAAAGATCGCGGAACCGAGTTGCATCTTCAAAACGGAGCTCTTTTGCGGCTTTCTTCATCTCTTTTTGGCACTCTTTGATTTTTGCTTCTAAGCCTTCCATCTCAATCGGAGCTGATGGCGCAGTATCTTTTTCTTCGATCCCAAAAGTCTCCTCTAAAGATGCGATATCGCCACGTGTTGCAGAGCGGGGGACAATGCCATGCTTTTCATTGTAGGCTTGCTGGAAGGCGCGTCTTTCTGCAGTAATAGCCATCGTCTTCTCAATTGCAGAAGTCTTTTTATCGGCGTAAAGGATCACCCTGCCGCGGATATTGCGAGCAGCTCTTCCACATGTCTGAATCAAAGCAGTTTCAGAGCGGAGGAACCCCTCCTTATCTGCATCGAGAATGACGACGAGCGCCACCTCTGGAAGATCGAGTCCCTCTCGCAAAAGGTTAATGCCCACAAGAACATCAAACTCCCCTAAGCGGAGCCCTTTCAAGATCTTGATCCGCTCCAATGTATCGATATCGGAGTGGAGATATTTTGCTTTTACTCCAATGTCAGTTAAGTATTTTGCAAGATCTTCAGAGAGTTTTTTTGTTAACGTTGTGACTAAAACCCGGCTTCCGAGCTCCACTTCTTTGCGAATCTCTTCTAAACAATCATCTACTTGATCTTTTGCTGGGCGAAGTTCAATGGCAGGGTCAAGAAGCCCTGTTGGGCGAAGGATCTGTTCAACAATTTCCCCCTCTGCCTCTTTGACTTCCCAAGCACTAGGTGTTGCTGAGACGTAGATGACCTGCCCTAATTTTGCATAGGTCTCCTCAAATTTTAAGGGGCGGTTATCAAAAGCGGAAGGGAGTCTAAACCCAAATTCGACAAGCGCTTGCTTGCGCGCCCGGTCTCCATTGTACATAGCATGTAACTGGGGCAATGTCTGATGCGATTCATCGATAAAAAAAAGGAAATCTTTGGGAAAGTAATCGAGAAGACAAGGAGGGGGATCTCCCGGATTTCTCTTTGAGAAATGGCGAGAATAGTTCTCAATCCCTTTACAAAATCCCATCTCTTTCATCATCTCTAGATCGTAGCGCGTTCTCTCTTTGATCCTTTGAGCCTCAAGAAGCCTTCCCTCTTTTTCAAAAGATGCAAGCCGTTCATCTAGTTCAGCCCGAATCGTCTCAATTGCTTCAAAACGGACGCTTTCAGGCGTCACGTGGTGAGAACCTGGAAAAATCGTCACAGCCTCTCGCCGAGATCTCACTTTTCCTGTTATTGGATCGATCTCTGAGATCCTTTCAATCTCATCTCCAAAAAATTCAATTCGGTATGCCAAATCCTCTTCATAAGCAGGCGCAATCTCCAAAAGATCTCCTCTTGCTCGGAAAGTCGCCCTTGCTAGATCTTCTCCCCGCGTATAGTGCAATTCAACAAGATGGAGAAGGACATCATCTCTTCTCACTTGTTGTCCTAAAGAAAGCTTTAGCATCATCTGGCTGTAATATTCTGGCGTACCCAAACCGTAAATACAGGAGACAGATGCCACGATGATCACATCGCGCCTTTCAATCAAAGAGCGCGTTGCGCTGAGGCGCATCCGATCAATTCGGTCGTTGATCGCCATATCTTTTTCAATATAGGTGTCGGTTCTTGCGATGTACGCTTCTGGTTGATAGTAGTCGTAATAAGAGACAAAGTACTCAACTGCA
>DATECD010000162.1:0-11607 GCA_035287065.1 Chlamydiales bacterium
AAAAGTGACGGCTGATGTCTTTTTTGCTAAAGAGACTTTCTGGCTGACCCAACGCACAATGGCTGCATTGTTTGGGATCACAATTCCTTCAATCTCAAGACATTTAAAAAACATTTACGAATGCCAAGAGCTCACTCCAGAGGCAACTGTTTCAAAAATTGAAACAGTTCAAATAGAAGGAGATCGCCAGGTCGCGCGTGAGATTGAAGTTTATAATTTAGACGCAGCCAAACCTTTTATGGGACTTACTAGCTGGAAAAATTCACCTCAGGGAAAGATTTTGAAAAGCGATGTGACAATTGCAAAAAACTATCTAAATCAGGTGGAGGTATCCAAGTTAGACCGCCTCGTGAATATGTTTATCGATTTTGCAGAGCTACGAGCATTGAATCAACAACTCATGACCATGAAAGACTGGTTGAAGCAAGTGGAAAAATTCCTCGATTATACTGATCAGCAAATTTTGCGACATGCCGGTCAAATCTCTCATGCCATGGCAGTAGCCAAAGCGAATGAAGAGTATGAGAAATATCGTGTGCAGCAAAACCGTGAATATTTGTCGGATTTTGATCTAGTATTAGTTAAGTATCTGAAAGGGTGTAAAAATTTACCAGATCATGCTTAGGTTATACAGCTTGACAGTTCGTCGGACATGTCCTCTTTCCTCATTTTGAACCAGTAAGTAATTTTTACTAGTCGACAAAGGCCGCCCTGTAAGGGGCGGCAACCAAATAATTTGCGCGAACCGGTGTTCAAAGCTCCAATCCCGCCCCAAGAAAAAAGCCTATTTTTGCTGCTGCGCAGCTGCAGCCCATTGAGGAGAGCGCGAGAGGAGCCTTCCTCTCGCTAGAAAACAATAAAAATCAAAAAAATGTTTTTAATGCTCAGTCACCGGGCGACAAAGATCACCTTATAGACAACATTGGGTAAACCTTTTATTCTAGAGGCTTCTTTGTATTGGGTGATGAGCATGAGTAAAAAAACCAGATGGCAACTCGTTCTGATTCTGACTGTATTGGTGGCCACATTATATAATATCTTGCCTACACTGATCTACTACAGCAAAGGGCTTAATCAGCCTGTTGGCCTTTTCGAGGCTGAAGCAATTGCTGAAAGCATTGAAAAACGCCTTCAAGATCAAGAGAAAGAGAGCGTCGAGTGGGTGCGATCTTATTGCAATCTCATTGGTGTAAAGCCACAAAGCGTTTCCATTGTCGAAAAGGCCCCGCAGCAAATCCAGGTAACATTTGCAAAACTCGAAGAGGCAAAAACTTTTAGGGCTCTTCTCCCAAGAGCTGGTTCTTTAATCCCCTTTGCCCCCGCAAGACTCACACTCCCTCCACAAGAAGAAGAAAAAAGAGAAGTCCTCATTCAAAGAAGCGTTCCCTGCCGCCTCCAAAAAGAGTGGCTCCATTATGTTCCTGGAGGACTTGTTCTCGATAGTGGAAAAGTTGGGGAAAAGATCAAAGAAGAGACAGAAAAAGAACTCGCTTCTCACTGGCATCCCCAACACATGGATTTTCAAGAAGAAGGTGTTCTTCGCTCTCTTTTTGACCCCGATAAAAATTGCCTCTACGTCTCCTTAAAATCAGCTGAAAGACTAGGGAAACTTTACGCTGGTCTTCCTGAATGCGATCTGACTCAAATTTTTTCTTGGGACATCCAATCTTTGGTCTCTATTCTCTATGCACAAGGATTCCATCTTGTCCCTGCCTCCGCTGCACCTCTTGGAGTAGCAGAAGCTGGAGATTTAGTTTTTGAAAATAGCCACTATGTTCAACCCCTTCTCACAGCTTCCCGAGAAAAATTCATTACTAAAGAGGGAAAACCTTTCCTTCCTCTCACAAATCGAGAAGAGAGAATGTTGACCCAAAACCGAATCGATAGTGAAATTCAAAGCGGTCTTGTGCAGTGGGGTAACGATTATCGAGCAGCGCAAGTACACCTAGATCCAAAAGCTCGCTTTGATGTTCCAAAACCGACGCGCAGCGCATTTTGGAATAACCTCCTCCTCTCCGCTAAAAAATATTTGCGAGGGGATGAAAGAAAAATCCTTCGTTGGGGACTTGATCTTTCAGGAGGAAAAAGCGTTCAGATCGAACTCATCGATGCAAATGGCGATGTTGTAAAAGAAGATGCACACATTAAAAAAGGGATTGAAGAACTCACCAAACGGGTCAATGGGATGGGAGTTTCAGAAGTCTCTATCCGCCAGTTAAGTCATCAGATCGTTCTCGATTTTCCTGGATCTCAAGCAATGGATGCAAAAGATCTGATCGCCGCGTCCACTCTTACATTTCACGTCGTCAATGAAACATTTTCTCTGCAAAATGGAAAACTTGCTGAGAGTGTCAATCGCTTCTTACAAGATGTCTGGAATGAGGCAATTCTCACCAATCGAAAAGATCTCCAAGGATTAAATGCAATTGCTGCAAGGCGACTCACAGCAGAAAAAAAGACTGACGCAGCGCAACAACTTTTTTCTGCAGGTTTACGTCTCACTCCAGATCTTACCGATTTTCCTCTTTCGAAAATCGCTGCATTTCGCGGTGAGGATCGGAACGAATGGCACGGCCAAAATCACCCCCTGATCATCCTTTTCAAAGATCCCGCTCTTGAAGGGACTTCTCTTACAAATATCCATGCAGGTTACGACCCCTCAAAAGGAAATTTCTTAAGCTTTGAGGTAAAGGAAAAAGAGGCAAAAGACCGCCTTTACTCCTGGGCAAGTACGTATTGTAAAGAGAACCTCATTATTGGAACGGAGCTCTTTAATCTGACAAAGGGAAGAGGCTGGAGAATGGCAGCTCTTCTCAATGATACGATCATCAGCACCCCTTCCTTAGAAGCTCCCTTGCGCGATGGGGGAATGATCTCTGGAAGCTTTTCACCAAGAGAAGTGAATATCCTTGCGCGCGATTTAGAAGCGGGCTCACTTAGCTTTACTCCCCGCATCCTCCTCGAAAAAAATATCCATCCCGAGCTTGGGAAAAGCGATCGGACAAAAGGAATTGTCGCAACAGCTCTTGCCTTTATCTTAGTTGTTAGCTCAATGCTCCTCTATTACCGCTTCGCAGGACTTGTCGCATCTGTTGCTGTACTCATTAATCTTTTGATCTTATGGGCTGTTTTACAGAATTTAGAAGCCGTTCTTACGCTGGGAAGCATTGCAGGTATCATTTTAACAGTGGGCATGTCCGTTGATGCCAATGTCTTAGTCTTTGAACGAATTAAAGAAGAACTTGCCCGTTCAGGAAGCTTACAATTAGCTATCGATGCAGGGTACAAAAAAGCATATGGCGCTATCATCGACTCCAACCTAACCACTCTCATCGCCGCTTTGATCCTTTTGAATTTTCATGCAGGACCCATTCAAAGTTTTGCGCTCAACCTACTGATCGGCATCATCTCCTCTCTTTTTACCGCCCTTTTCATGACAAGATTTTATTTTAATAGCTGGCTAAGAAGGGCAAAAAACCCAGTTCTCACCATGAAAAATTGGTTGCAGGGGACTCATATTCCCTTTTTCAAATGGACAAAACTTGGGTCTATTATCTCTTCATTGATCATCTGTATCGGCTGCTTTGGAGTATGGTCAAAACGGGATTCAGTATTAGGACTTGATTTTACAGGTGGGTATGCGACCCATTTAGAATTAAAATCGGGGAACGCCGCCTCTCTTAAAAAAGCGCTACTTGCTGGAGGAGCTTCTCCTTCAGATGTCCAGACCCAAGAACTTTATCCTTCTACTCAGGTGCGCCTTTTTCTAGCAAGTGCCCTTGAACTTGAAGGAAAACCTTTTTACGGCATGGCTAAGCAAGAGGCAGAACCTAGGATCCACTGGATTATCGAATCTCTACAAAAAGAAGGTCTTGAACTAACCCCTGTATGCATTGCAGAACTCCCATCAAACTGGACTGCAATGAGCGGACAAATTTCAGACACAATGCGCACGCAAGCTTTTTGGGCTCTTTCTTTAGCCTTCTTAGCGATCTTTATCTACCTCGCATTTCGATTTGAGATTCGCTACTCAGTCGCATCGCTCCTTTGTCTTGTTTTCGATCTTCTGATCACACTGGGAACGCTTGGTCTTCTCCATTTTGCAGGAGTCGATATTCAAATCGATCTCACAACCATTGCCGCGCTGATGACAATCATTGGCTATTCTTTGAACGATAAAATCATCGTTTTTGATCGCGTTCGAGAAGAAAAAGCAGCACACCCCCAAAGAAACTTTTTAGAAATTGTCAACGCTTCTTTGAATGCTACGCTAAGCCGCACAACAATCACTTCTGGCACAACTCTTTTAGTTCTCCTCTCTCTTCTTATTTTTGGCGGACATTCTCTTTTTTCTTTCGCTTTGACAATGACAATTGGCGTTAGCTTTGGTACCCTCTCCTCATGGTTTATCGCCTCCCCTCTTTTAGTCTTGCTACACTCTCGTGAGAAAAAGGTCTTTGCATAAATGGCGGCTTCCCCTCTATGGATTTTCCCTCCCCAAAACCCCCATCTTCTTAAAGAGCTCACTCAAGAACTCAATATCTCCTCCGTGATCGCTCAAGTACTCATCTCAAGAGGTTTTACATCCACATCAGAAATTCATGAATTTCTCTACGGAAAACTGCCCCAGCTTTATGATCCCGACCTTTTTCCCGACATGGACTTAGCTGTAGATCGCATTTTGGGAGCCATCGAAAAAAAAGAGGCGATCTTAATCTATGGAGACAATGATGTAGATGGGATGACAGCTGCAGCGCTCCTCACTGAGTTTTTACAATCGCTTCAAGCGAGAGTCTTTTTTGATATCCCAAAAAGGGAAGCATTAAAAAAAAGCATGATGGGCGACGCCCTTTCTTTTGCTGAAAAGTTAGATTGCAAACTCCTGATTACTGTGGACTGTGGAATTACTGCAGCAAAAGAAATTGAAGAGGTGATCGCCCACGGCATCGATGTTATTGTCACAGACCACCACGAACCCACTTCAAAAATTCCCCATTGTATTGCAACGTTAAATCCCAAACTCATCAATAGTACTTACCCGAATCGGGAACTCACAGGTGTCGGTGTTGCTTTTAAACTCATCCACGCAATTGCAAACCGATTGAGTGAACAGGCAGATCCCCCTGTTTTTGATTTGAAGCGCTACCTCGATCTTGTCGCGCTAGGACTTATTGGAGACATGGCCCCTTTAAAAGGAGAAAATCGGATCTTAGTCCGTTATGGACTTAAAGAGATGCAAGAAATGAAACGAGTTGGCCTTGCAAAACTCTTTGCTTTAAGCGATCTCGAAACAAAAACCCTTTCTCCTATGGATATTGCCTCTAAAATTGCGCCGCGCCTCAATAGCCTAGGAAGAATTGCAGACCCTGCAAAAGGGGTAGAGCTTCTCCTTATCCAAGGAGAAAAAGAGGCAGAAGACTTAGCCAAAGAACTAGATATTAACAATCTAGAAAGACAAAGAATCGAAAGGATCGCTTTTGAAGAGATGGAAGGGCAACTCTTTGAAAGCCCTGACCTTCTCGCTCATAAAGCCATTGTCATCGCATCAAAAAATTGGCATCCAGGAATCATTGCAATCCTTGCAGCGCGTATCGCAAAACAATACAATCGACCTGCGATCGTAATCGCAATTGATGAGGGCGTAGGAAAAGGATCGATACGGACAATCTCAGAATTCCCTCTCCTTACAGTTCTCAAAGAAAATGAAGATCTCCTGATCAATTTTGGTGGGCACGATTATGCGGCGGGACTCTTAATTTGCGAAGATAAACTCCCTCTTTTTCGAAAAAACTTCATCGCTGCTGCAGAAAAAGAGCTTACAGATCGAGATGTAACACCAAAATTGCACCTCGATGCAAAAGTTAATTTTTCAGAGCTCACTTTTGATCTATTGGAATCTTTAAGTCTTTTAGAACCTTTTGGCCATGAAAACCCCGCCCCCATTCTCTACTGCGATGTAATGCAGATATGGCCCCCGAAAGTGGTGGGGAAATACCATCTTAAGCTCTTCTTGGAACAAGGCGACCGGGCTTTGGAAGGAATTGCTCTCGGTCAGGCCTTAAAAAAAGAAGAGCTTGCGAGGAAAAATATGGCTTTGCGAATCGCTTTCACACCTCAAATCAACGTATTTCGAGGCAAGCCAAGTATTCAACTAATGATCAAAGATATTCAAGTTATTACAACTAGTTCGCAAGCTCAGCAGTAGAGCGGGCGAGATAAGTCCCTTGATACGCTTTAAGATCATCAACATGGATTACCCATGCAGCGCCTTTACGATGAGCTTTTAGCTGCCCTACACGAGTTGCGTAATAGATTTTTTGCGCAGGAACCTTTAAAAAGTCTGCAGCCTGATTCACAGAATAGTACCCTTTTTGTCTATCAAAAAGGAGCTCTCCTGCATACATCGACTTTGTGCGAGAATACTTATTTTGTCGATATTCTTCTAAATCATCCAAATGGATTGTCCAGCGCGTCGCATCTTTTGAAGCTTTAAGCTTTTTTTGCTTAATAGCAACATAGATAGCTTGGCGGGTCACATTATTGATCCGAGCAGCCTCTGTGATCGAGACCACCTTCACATCTTCTTTTTGGTTATTGTTAAACATAATTTTTCCTTCCTAAAACTAATTATTAATATATTATATTATAATTTACCTTATTATGCAACGGATTATGACACAGTTATTATTTTCGTTCAATAATATTAATAGTTTTAATGATCCTTATAATTAAACCGTATGTTATTTATTATTAGTAACTTATAATCTAAAAATTTGCATGCCTACGAAAATTTGATAAACATTTTTTCCCAAGTGAACCAAAAATCGGAAGAAAGCTATACTTTCGAGAGTATATGCGTTTAAAAAAATGGCTCCTCTTTTTTCTCCTCATTGGATCTATCCTCGAATGCAAGCTCCCCTTACTCACCCCTCGAAGTGCAAAGGAAAAATTTGAAGAGGTATTAAAGGGCCACGCCACCTATAAATCTTTAACCCCAGAACTCATTCAAAGAGTTTTCCACTCATTTTTAGATGAATTAGACCCGACAAAAACGTATTTCATTCATTCTGAGATAGATAGGTGGGTTCATGCAACAGATGATCTACTCTCCGACACACTTGTTAGATTAAAGAGATGCGACTATTCCACTTTTTCAGAAATCCATGCCCTTTTTTTAAAGGCCATTGAGAGGAGGGAAGCTCTTGAAATAGCAATTGGAGATAAAGAACTCCCTAAATCTGTACAAAAGTCTGAGTTTCAAGATATTAGCACTCTTCCATGGGCAATTGACACAAACGAGCTCGAAACGCGGATCATGAAGATTAAAGCTCTTCAATTAGAGTCGGCGGGAAAAATGGGGGAAGAGGGGAAATCCCGTTTTTTGCAAATCGTTGAAAAAAGGCGATTAAACAGGGAATCCGAGCTGAAAGGCGATGGGGAAGGGGCAGAACGGGCCATCCTCACCCTTTTTCTAAAAGCTGCCATGGAATCTCTTGATTCTCACACAAACTATTTTACCCCAACTGAAGCCAACCAATTCATGATCCAGGTGCAGCAGCGCCTTTTTGGTATTGGGGCGCAACTGCGCGATGATCTCGATGGCCTTGTCGTTGTTCGCATCTTAGAAAATAGCCCAGCGAGTAGAAGTGGGAAATTAAAGATCAACGATAAGATCATTGCGGTCAATCAAGAGCCTGTCGTGGGGCTTGATATTACAGAAGCTGTTGAACTCATTCGCGGGCCCGAAGGAACTGAAGTGCAACTCACTCTCATTCGAGAATGCGACGAGGGAAGTGAAACATTAGAACTGGAGCTGACAAGGGGCGAGATCGTCTTAGAAGATTCAAGACTTGAAACAACAGTTGAACCTTTTGGCGATGGGGCAATTGCCATTTTGCGCCTTTTTTCTTTCTACCAAGACTTAAATTTCTCCTCAGCCTCTGACATGAGAAAGGCTTTAGATGAGATCAAACTAGAAAAAAATCTCAAAGGGGTCATCGTCGATTTAAGGGGGAATGGAGGCGGACTTTTAAGCCAGGCAGTTTCTGTCGCTGGCCTTTTTATCACAAAAGGAATTGTTGTTTCCGTAAAGGACGATACGGGTAAAATCCAACATCTTCGCGAAACTGAAGGAAAACCTGTTTGGGATGGCCCTCTTTTAATTTTAGTCGATCGCGCCTCAGCTTCAGCTGCAGAGATCGTTGCGCAAACCCTACAAGACTATGGAAGAGCTCTTGTTGTTGGCGATACCCATACTTTCGGAAAAGGTTCCTTTCAAACATTTACTTTAGATGCAATTCACAATCCAAAGATCAATCCCGAAGGCGAATACAAAGTGACCCGCGGTAAATACTACACCGTCTCTGGGAAAAGTCCTCAATTAAAAGGAGTTCTCTCAGACATTGCCGTACCAGGCCTTCTTTCAGGAGTTGATATTGGAGAAGAATTCTCTAAATTCCCACTTGCCAATGATCAGATCTCTCCCCATTTTGACGACGATCTTTCTGACCTTTCGGCATTCCAAAGACTGAAACTGGGAAATTCTTACAGACAAAACCTTCAAGTTCCCCTCTCCACTTACAAGCCTTTTATCGCAAGCTTACAAAGTAACTCCAAAGAGAGAATTGGGAAGAGCAAAAATTATCAAAGCAGTTTAAAAGAAATTGAGAAAAAAAATTTCGATTCCCTTCAAGTCGATCTGTTTGGCAAATGTGACCTTCAGCTCCTTGAAGCAATCAATGTAATGAAAGATCTGATCTATTTAGGAGATAAAGGTAAGTAAAATGAGTGTACGAGTTCGCATTGCCCCCTCTCCCACAGGAGACCCCCATGTAGGAACAGCCTACATAGCCCTTTTTAATCTGATTTTTGCTCACCATTTTGGGGGTAAATTCATCTTGAGGATTGAAGACACCGATCAAACGCGCAGTAGACCCGAATATGAGACAAATATCATCGAGGCGTTGAAATGGTGCCAAATTAACTGGGATGAGGGACCTGATGTGGGAGGCCCTTACGGCCCTTACCGTCAATCAGAGCGTACTGAAATTTATCAAAAGTATGCCTACGAACTTGTGGAAAAAGGGCAAGCTTACAAATGTTTTGCAACGCCTGAAGAGCTCTTAGAGATGCGAGAAGTTGCTGCAAAACAAGGGAAACGCGTTGGATATGACAGGCGTTATCGCAACTTAAGTCCTACTGAAGTAAGTGCTCGCGAAAAAAAAGGGCAGCCTTTTGTGATCCGTTTGAAAATACCGCTCACTGGAGAATGTGTATTTGAAGATGAAATTAAAGGGAGAATCACAACTCCCTGGGCAGATGTTGATGACCAGATCCTTTTGAAATCAGATGGATTTCCCACTTACCATCTTGCCAACGTAGTCGATGATGCATTGATGAAGATCACTCACGTCATCCGGGGCGATGAATGGATGAGCTCCACGCCAAAGCACATCTGCCTCTACCAAGCCTTCGGATGGACACCCCCCGTCTTTATGCATATGCCTCTTCTTTTAGGGAAAGATGGAAGGAAGCTCTCAAAAAGAAAGAACCCCACCTCGATCTTCTATTTCCGAGATAGCGGGTATTTGCCAGAAGCGCTCATCAACTTTCTCACATTGATGGGATATAGCATGACTCAAGAACAAGAGCTCTACACTCTCGATGAGATCATCGCTCAATTTGATCCAAAGCGAATTGGCGTCTCAGGTGCTTTTTTTGACATTCAAAAACTCAATTGGCTCAACCAGAAAAAGATCATCGAATCGATCCCTGAAGATCAACTATTGGATCGAATTACAAGTTGGAAATTTAATGAGGCTTTCTTAAAAAAACTCATGCCGCTGATCCATACGCGTATCAAAACGTTTAGTGATTTCCTTGAACTGTGCGACTTTTTCTTCATCTCCGATCTCAAACTTACAAAAGAGCGCCTTTGCCCCAAAGGGACAGCTCCAGAACTTGTCGCTTTTCTTCTTCAAGGCATTATCTGGAGTCTTGATGAACAAGAGAGTTGGACCGGAAGTGCACTTGAAAAAGCCTCCCATGAAGTCGCAGAGCAATTTGGCATCCACCACAAAAAAGTGATGATTCCCATTCTCTTTATCGCGTTGATGGGGAAACAGATGGGGCCACCTCTTTTTGACTCTGTGACTCTTTTAGGAAAAGACATCACCCGAGTCAGACTCATGCAAGGAATTGAGCTTTTAGGTGGGATCTCCTCCAAAAAAATGGACCTTTTGAAAAAGAGTTGGGAAAAAAAGGATTGCAAAAGTTTTGCGCTCCCTACTCAGCAGACTCCTCCTCTTCCTCAGGTGGGTTTAAGTCTTGAGTGATCACATAACGGCGGTTGTTGTACTCTGAATCTGATTGTGAACAACCGTTGAGAAAACAGATGAAACAGGCAAAAATAAAAATTTTTTTCATATTTCACCCTATATACCGCACCTTTTCTCTATGTCTATAGAAAAATATAACCGCACTCATCCCTACCTCTCCCCTCTTATAGAGAGGTTCTCTTTAACCAGTCCCCAATCGACTAAAAAAACCTTCCACCTAACTCTATCCATCGATCCAGAAGAGTTTTCTTTTTCTGTAGGCGATAGCATTGGGGTCCTGGTGCAAAATGATCCAGAAGAAGTGAAATCGCTTTTGCAGCACCTCAAGAAAAAATGGGATGAGGAGATGATCGATCCAAGAACTCAAAAAGCGCTTTCTATCGGAGATTATCTTTTGACGAAAGTCAATCTCACTCGTGCAAATCCAGCATTTCTCAGCTCACTGACCCCTCACCCTCTAGAAAAAGAGGAGCAAACAACACTTTTGCAAAACCACACGCCATTTGAACTCTTACAACACTTTCCCCCCTCACCTTCTATCAATTTCACGCGCCTCATGCCCCTCCTTCCCCGTTTCTACTCAATTGCGAACTCCCCCCACTTTTTCCCAAATGAAATCCACCTCACCATTTCCTACCTCTCCTATTTTGCAAATGGGAAAGAAAAACGTGGTGTTGCAAGCCATTTTCTCTGTGAGTTTGCAAAATTAAAAACAACCCATCTTCCCATCTATCTACAACCGTCTCCCTCATTTCATCTTCCTGAAGATCCGAATAAGCCCATTATCATGATCGGCCCTGGAACAGGCGTTGCCCCCTTTCGCGCTTTTCTCCAAGAAAGAGTAGCCACTCGAGCTGAAGGGAGAAACTGGCTATTTTTTGGCGAACGGAACCGAGCCACCGATTTCTACTATGGCGATTTCTTCACACAACTTGAACAGGAAGGGAGGCTGAGGCTCGATCTCGCTTTCTCCCGAGATACCGACGAAAAAGTCTACGTTCAACACCTGATGCTCAAAGAAAAAACAAGCCTTTGAGATTGGATTCAAGAGGGCGCTTATCTCTACGTTTGTGGCGATGCGGAAAAGATGGCAAAAGAGGTCGATCAAACGCTCCACCAAATCGCAAAAGAAGCAGGTGGGCTATCAGAAGAAGAGAGCCGTCGCTACCTCAAACAAATGCGTCTTGACAAACGATATCGCGTCGACGTTTATTAACCCCGTGCCTCTACCTGTGCCCGATCCGCCTTAGTTATAACTACCCGGGAAAGG
>DATECD010000163.1:0-2054 GCA_035287065.1 Chlamydiales bacterium
TTTAATCCACAACTTACGCAATGGTACTCCCGAACAGACAACGGCATCTCTTGTTGAGATCCACAAGATGCACAGATTTGACTACTCGGAAAATACTTGCCTGCCTCTACGAGGTGCTTTCCCCATTCTTCCGCCTTGTATCTGAGGCAGTGCAGAAAGGAGCCCCACCCTGCATCTGAAATGGAGCGACAAAGTCCACGCCTCCCTCCCCTTAGTAGGCTAGAGATATCTAAACTCTCAATACAGAAGATGTCGTGGGTTTTGATCATCTCCGTTGAGAGCTGCTGAACAAAATTATTTCTTAGGTTCTTGATACGTGCGTGTAACTTCGAAAGCTTGTGTCTTGCTTTAAGACTGTTTTTGCTTCTCTTTTCTTTCTTGGAAAGCTGTCGTGATAGGTAGCGGAGATGATCTAGCCTTATTTTCAGAAATCTCGGATTTTCGATCTTATTCTGAATGTTTTCTTGGCTTACGGATGTTGTTGCAAAATGGGTTAAGCCAACATCGATGCCAATTGCATGCTCCTCATTAACTGGGGCCGCCTTAGGTGATACTTTTTCCCATTCACAGGAGAAGCAGACAAACCAATCTTCTCCCTCTTGTACAATTGTGGTTTCGTTGATTGTCCCCTGAATCTCTCTTGATTTACGAAATTTCACCCAACCTATCTTGGGTAAAAAAACCTTGGATCCTTCTATTTTAACACCCTGAGGAAATCGGAAGCTTTCAGCCATACCTTTTTTCTTAAATCGGGGATGACCGGGTTTTTCTCCTCGTTTAACTCTTCGAAAAAAATTCTGAAAAGCTCTGTCGAGATCTTTGAGCCCTTGCTGGAGAACTTGGCTATGAATCTCCTTCAACCAAGAGGTTTCGGTGGTCTCTTTCAGAAAAGTTAGTTCTTTATTCTGATCAAAATACGAGGGGCTTTTCCCTGTGGCTTCAAAAGCCTTTTGCCTTTGATCTAATCCTCGGTTGAATATGAATCGCCTGGCTCCGGCAAATCTGAGACAGTCCGCTCTTTGGAGCTCTGTCGGTTTTAGCTTGAATTTGAAAGCTCTTTTGACGATCATGCATTAAATTTTGTATTTGGCCTATGTTAAAGTCAACAGATTTAAGAAGGGGGAGAACCTGTGTTTTTGTCCTTCATGTTCATTTGGTCTTCGTCACAAAATATCGGAGACATGTATTTACCAGAGCTATTCTCTCAGATTTACTGGAAATTTTTCAAAGTGTATGCAAGGACTTTGAAGCGGTTTTGGTGGAATTTGATGGAGAGAAAGACCATGTCCACCTATTGGTAAACTATCCTCCGAAAGTCTCTGTTACAAGGCTTGTCAACTCATTGAAAGGAGTCTCTTCAAGAATGATTAGGAAAAAAAATACCCCTACGATTAGAAAGTATCTCTGGGGGAACGCTCTCTGGTCACCAAGCTATTTTGCTAGCTCCTGTGGTGGCGCCCCTATTTCCATCATTAGGCAGTATATTGAACAGCAAAACACTCCGGTCTAATGCGCCGCCTTACATCCCGGCCATGCATGGCCGGGTTTTTCGGCGTCAAAGGATAAACCAAAATGGCCTGCTCCATTCACTCTTCCCCTTTTTCTTTTCGGGAAATGCGAATACGCTTTGGTAAATTGTCCGCTTCCAATCCCAACCCTAATACATCAAATGTTGGATCGGCTAATTCAACCAGTCGTTCAATCATTCCTAAAACAAATAAAATCTTGGCATAAGCGCCCAAAGAAACTCCATCATCGCCCTTTTCAATTTTACTTAAGGTCGCGCGACTGATTGCTGCTCTTCCTGCAGCAAGCTCCATGGTAATTCGACGCCTTTTCCTAGCATCACGAAGATCCTGTCCAAGCTTTTTTAAGGCTCTTTTAACAGGAAAGGGGATGTTTTTAATGTCCATAATCTTAGTCCTTATATTCTTTATCGTATAGGATTAAAGACATTAAGTAAATAGATTTGGGACCAAATCTTAAAATTGAATCCCAGATCCTCTCCAGATTTTAATTCTTCTCGATAATGACTGAGATGCCGTGCGCCGATA
>DATECD010000164.1:0-15607 GCA_035287065.1 Chlamydiales bacterium
GAGTCGTAAAATGGTCTTATGCGAAGACTCTATCAAGAATTAGTAAAAAAGCACCTTCTCCACCTCCGCCAAATGGTCTTTCTCATGGGTCCAAGGCAAGTGGGAAAAACAACAGTGGGACTCGATGTCTCTTCAGAAGCTTCAACACATTTCTATTTCAATTGGGATAACCCAGCCGAAAGGCTCCTTTTCCTACAAGGACCTGAGGCAATTGCTAAGCAAGCAGATCTCGATCTTTTGCATCAAGAGCCCCCCGTTTTAGTCTTTGATGAAATCCATAAATTCGGAAAATGGAAAAATTTCCTCAAAGGATTTTTTGATAAATATGAAAAAAAGACGAAGATTATTGTCACAGGAAGCGCCCGCTTAAATATTTATAAAAAAGGGGGAGATAGTTTAATGGGGCGGTATTTCTACTATCGCATCCACCCCTTTTCTGTAGCAGAAATTGCAAGTCCTTTTCTAATAGAAGGAGAAATTCGAAAAAAGCCTCTCCCCATTTCTGATGCAGACTGGGAAGCCCTTTTACATCACGGTGGATTTCCAGAGCCTTTTGTTCAACGCGCAGAAGAATTTTCTCGTAGATGGAGAAGAACTCGTATGGATCAACTCCTTCGAGAAGATATTCGGGATGCTACGCGCATCCAAGAGATTGCACAACTTGAACTTTTAGCCGAACTCCTCCGCAAGCAAGCTGCACAGTCGATGGATTATGCTTCTCTTTCCCAAAAAATAGGCGTTGCTATAGACACGATTCGAAGATGGTTGGAAACACTGAAATCTTTTTACTACTGTTTTTCCATCCAACCCTGGTCGAAAAACATCGCTCGTTCCCTTTTAAAAACGCCAAAAATCTATCTCTACGACTGGTCTTTAGTGGAAGAAGAGGGACATCGCCATGAAAATTTCGTCGCAAGTCATCTTCTCAAAGCCATTCATCTCTGGAATGACCGTGGACTTGGTGAATATGGCCTTTACTACTTACGGACAAAAGAAAAATTAGAAACGGACTTCGTAGTCACAAAAAATGGGAAACCGTGGTTCCTTGTAGAAGTCAAAACGAAGGCAAAAGGGCTCTCTTCAGCTCTTTACCATTTTCAAGAAGCAACTCATGCTCCCCATGCATTTCAGATCGCCTTTGATCTCCCTTTTGTAGATCGAGACTGTTTTGAAGAGAAAGGCCCCCTCCTCGTGCCCGCTCGTACATTCCTCTCTCAACTGGTTTAAAATAGATTCGGATCGCATTCCGACATTTTCCTTGATTTTTTCGGAATGAAATCCGAAGATAAAGGAAAAACGACCACATGACTTATGGACCCATTTCTCTATGAACTAAGCCACAAGTTCTTACGAGCTTGCAAACAAACCTACCGCCGCTATTTTATTCAAAAGAATCGTTTAAAAGAGCGCCTAGCCATCCTAGCAGGCCAAAGAGGAATGGGAAAAACTACACTCCTCACTCAGTATTTGCTAGGCCACGTGCAAGGAGATCTCTTTAGCCCAAAAATCCTCTACGTCCCTGCAGACCATCTGAGCGTAGAATCTCTTTCTCTTTACGCTATTGCTGAACAATTCGCGCAAAATGGTGGGGAATATATTGCTTTTGATGAGATCCATAAAAGAGACGATTGGTCTTTGATGCTCAAAAGCATTTACGACAGTTTCCCTATGCTAAAGATCATCGCTTCGGGAAGCTCAGCTCTAGAAATTCATCGAGGATCTCATGACCTAAGTAGACGCGCGATTCTATACCGAGTTGCGGGATTGTCATTTCGAGAATTTTTAGAAATGCGTTTCCATCTTGAGCTACCTGCCATTCAACTCAATGACATGCTAGAAAATCACCCAAAATATGCATATGATCTCATAGCAATCATAGAAAAAGAAGAGAAAATCCTTCCTCTTTTTCAAGAATATTTGGAACACGGCTTTTACCCTTACTGGTTTGAGTGGAATGATATCGCAAAATTTCAAATCACTTTAGAACAAGGAATCCATGTTACATTAGAGGCAGATCTACTTGCTATCCATCCCCATCTTTCTGGCACAAGCATAAAAAAAATTCGGGCCCTTTTGACATTTATTGCAGAAAACGCCCCCTACACACCCTCTTGGAGTCAGCTCAGCTCTTTGCTTGAGGTGGGAGATGAAAGAACATTGAAAAACTATTTCTCTTTGCTTGAAAAAGCAGATTTAATCTCCCTTCTTTATAAAAGTTCTAAAAAGCTTTCCGCGATGGACACACCAGCCAAGATTTACCTGCACAACCCCAATCTTTGCTACACGATTGCAAGAGGCAAAGAAAATATTGGAACAGTGCGCGAAACATTTCTCTTTAACATTCTCTCACAATCCCACACCGTAACCATCCCCATGAATGGGGATTTCTTAGTGGATGACCACATACTCCTTGAAGTGGGAGGAAAAAATAAAAATAGAAAACAGATCTGGACTGAACAAGAAGCCTATGTCGTTGCAGACGATCTTGAAATAGGAGCAGGTCGCAAGCTGCCTCTTTGGCTTTTCGGATTTCTTTATTAAACTGGCTTAAGGCCAATAAGTCCACTTGCCCTCTACCTTCACAAAACGGCTCTTCTCCTCAAGAATATAGGGCTTTCCCTCTTGTTTTACATGCGCTTTGAAATGGACAAAGTCCCCTCGCGCCTCAACAATCTCAAGGCTAATAAATTCTGTATGTTTGGAGAAAAAGATAAGCTCTTCTTTCCATTGCATCAGATCTTTGGGCCGCGTTTGGGGATGCGTAGTTTCGATAATATAATCGATTTTTCCAAGTGCATACGCTGAATAGCGAGAGCGCATGAGCGCAAGGGGTGTTGGAGCGCTTTTTTTTCCCTCGTGATAAGGCGCGCAACACTCTTCATACACAAAACCGCTACCGCAAGGACAATTCACAGAAGAATGAAACAATAATTGCGATTTTTTGTACATTGTTAGAAGGCTAATAAGATGCCTTAAGGAACGTGCTGCGAACTTAACTTTAGAATAGCCGATGCGATTTCTGACATAGAGACTCGTTGTGAAGAAAGTTCCTGAATCCATTGAAGCCGGTCATAAGTCGTTCTGATTTTCCCTTCCAAATATGTCTTAGAAGAGCGGACATCTTTATGAATCAGTTCAGCTCTTAGGATTTCCTCCATTTTTGCCGAATCAAATTGCTGAATCCAATCGATCATCTCTTCAGAAAAGGGGCGATTTGCTTGTGGCAGCAAGCTCCATTTATACCAATGGTTGGGATGGATCTTATAACGAGGTATGTCTTGATCGTGGCACCAAGGAAAGGAATTGCCATTGTCGATAGCAACCAGTTGCCATTTTTTATAAGAGAGCTCTTTGACTAATATATTGCTGAAGTGATGGTCGTTATTTCCTGTCAGAAGATCAAAAAATGCGAAAAATTCCAGGTTAGGAAATTCTAATTCCCTATTTCTCACCGTATCGATCCTGGTCTTCAAGGCACTATGGTTTGCATCAAAAAGATCGTCTCCTTCCAAGTAGTCAAAAAGCGGAGGGGCATTCTCTACAAAGAATTGAAAACTTCCTGTGTAAAATTGCTCTTCTGGTTTGCATGTCAGAAGGGTTGTATATGGAACAAGGTGCAATCCAAATAGTTGGTCGATTTTAGAATTGGCAACTTCTGCTAAATGGGCTTCTCGAATTTCAGAAGAACCATACTTATCAGAGATAAAAATCCCTTTCTCGCGCGGTTTAAAAACCCCCAAAGGCTTACTCCCGCTACGGTCAAAAAAGTAATAGACAAGATGCCAGGGATTTTCCCTTTTCTCTGGCTTTACGCCGAGTTGTAAAGCAAATGCCGCTTCAGCAAGAGTTGCCTGAATGAGCTTACCACTCACTGAATCTTCAACATCTGGCAATGTCCTTGCTGAAAAAAGCTTAGGGTCGAGAATCTTTTCAAGCGCGCCACCGGACCGAATCGCTCCGCGGTCGTATTCTAACAGCTTTAAGTTGCGAAAAAAAAGGTCGCGGATTTCGTCTCTCCTATCGATTAGTAAATGGCAATCAGAAGAGTCAAGAATGGCAACCTGCTCTGTGAGGAAAGTAAAACTCTGCCCTTTCGTTTGCCCATATGCAGAAGGGGCGATTTGCGCACCATGTTCTGCATCAAAACCCTCCGGTCCCAAAATAAATTTATTAATATTTTCTAAAGTAATATCTACTGAATTCATATTAATATTTTATACAAAAAAACACAAAAAATCAATCAATCAAAAAAAACACAACATAAAACATCTGATTTGAATTGCGGATCGCGCAATTCTTCTGGTAACATTGCCATTTTTCTCGTAGAGGAAGCATTGAACATGTTAAAAATTATTGTTTTAGCTTTAGGATTATCGATGACAAATTTTCTTTTCCCAGAACAACCTATCAAAGCCATTCTTTTTGATTGCGATGGGACATTAGTCGATAGTGAAGAGGCGCATCTTGCTGCATGGGAACACACTTTACAAAACAGAAATCACGAACTCACCCCCGAGCAATCATTACTTTACACAGGAAAAGCTGCGACTCTGATTGCCAAACTCATTGCTGAAAAAGTCGGACGCTTAGAAGAATCGGGCCTAATTCTTGAAGAAAAAACAGCGTATTACCGGGAACTCCAAGAAAAAGGATTACCACCAATTGAAGGAACTGTTGATTTTGTAAAGCGACTCGCCCAAGAAAAGAAACGGTTCAATCTCAAATTGGGCGTTGCCTCCGCCGCTCCAAAATCAGAAATATTAAGCAATTTAAGACATCTAGGCATCGAAGACCTCTTTGATGTCGTTCTGTCAGGGCAAGAGGATCTTAAAGATTATATAGATCCCGAAGGAGTAAATAAGCCCAAACCTTATATTTATCAGCATGCCGCCAAGTTGCTAAATGTTGCTCCTTCTGAATGTGTAGTGATTGAAGATAGCGCAACAGGGATTACTTCTGGGAAAGCTGCAGGGTGCATCACGATTGCCATCCCAAACCGGTTTACTGCCGACCAAGATTTGTCTGTTGCGAACTTGCAATTAGACACCCTATCTGAAGTTAGCATAGAACAATTCCTACACATGGTTAACGAGAAGAACAAATGAGTATGTATGACAGTCTGATGACAGATTCAGAAATAAAAGTGAGAAAAAGATGGCTTATTCTCACTTTCTGGACTTTCGTCGTTATTCCCTTTATTTATTATATTTGGGCTTATTTTAAAGATTTTGGCGACATTCAAAACGAACTAAAAACACTAAAATTATTCGCCGCTTCTCTCTTGGGATTTTCTGCTATCAAATTGTTTTATAGTTTTGTTATTTGGAATTTCGTGTATAGAAAATGCGGAACAAAATTGCTTACACTCTTACTAATCACTACCCCTTTATACAGCTTACTATCAATCAGATACATAATTAAATACTCGAGCTTATTGTCTTACAGTGCGATTATTGTAGATTTCTGTACTCTTCCCTGGTGGATTGTCTTAAGCATAAAAATGCGAAGAATTAATAAATCAATAAAACAAAGAAGCGTTTCAATGACGGATTAGAGAAATGCGACTTGAAAAATTCTACTGAGGTATCGCCCAAAATTGGCCAAAGTGTTTAAGATGAGGATATGACATTCAATACGACAAGAAGCCCAGAAGAGTCAGAAATTGCCCGCCAGTCTTTAGAACGCTATTCGGGATGTGAAGCTGAGGAGTTTTTCCCCAATCTCCTCTTGACGAACTTCCCCCGTTACGTGGATCACTTTGCAGCCGTGCGAGGAGTCAAGGTTCGCGAGGGGTCGATGTTTAAAGTAGCCCATTGCCCAAAAGATGAAGTTTCCATTCTCGACTTTAAGATCGGCTCCCCTGCAGCTGCGCTCGTTGTCGATATCTGTTCTGTCCTCCCCATTCGAGCAAGCCTTCTTCTCGGCATGTGCGGTGGACTCAGACGCCGTTACCTTGTCGGTGATTATCTTGTCCCTATTGCTGCCATCCGCGCGGAGGGGACCTCCGATTTTTACTTTCCACTCGAAGTACCCGCTTTAGCCAATTTCTTAATGCAAAGAGCTGTTACCCAAGTCATGGACCAAGAACAGGCCCCCTATCACATTGGGATCACCTATACGACGAACATGAGGTTTTGGGAATTCAACGAAGAGTTCAAAACGCGCCTTAAGATGACAAAAGCGCAAGGAATTGAAATGGAATGCGCTACTCTCTTCTCCGCCAGTTACAAAAGAAAATTTACATTGGGCGCACTTCTTCTTGTCTCCGATCTTCCTTTAGAGGCTGTTAAGACAAAATTGAGCTCACAAAAAGTCTACGACCAACATATGCCCGACCATATCGAAAAAGGGGTCCGAATCCTAAAAGTAGCTCGTGAAATGCAATCGCGTCACGTCAAAGGTGCCTACCACCGCAATCTGGAACCTGGTGTCGGAGCCTCCCCCACGCCTACGCCCGCTCCGTAAGAACATAAGTGTAATTTCTTTTCTTTCTCTATCGTTTTCTCGTTCCATCCTTCCTATCGTTGATCTATACCGAAACAACATGAAGAATCGGTTTCCGGCGGCGTCAGCTTTTCCCCGAAATTCCTTTCTTCACTCGAGCCTTGTCCCTCGACAATGTTCTCTCGCTCCAGAAAAAAATTTCGGGGAGCCTCCTTGCCGGATTCCCGATTCTTCAAGTTGTTTCGGTATAGCAGAGGAACCAATACCGTTCTAACAACTTGAGCAAAGAACTGACTACTCGTCAAAAAATGGTCAAAATCGAGATAATGTCCCTTTTGTTATGAGGAGAACAAATGGGATCGATTACGACAAATGATTTAAGAATAGGAATGAAGGTAGAGGTGGACAAAGAACCCTATCTTGTTCTCATCAATGAATTTGTGAAACCTGGAAAAGGGCAAGCTTTCAACCGGATCAAGATGAAAAACATGATCAACGGGCGCGTTGTCGAAAAAACGTACAAATCGGGGGATAAACTCGATCTTGCCGATGTGGAAGAGATGCAGATGCGCTTCCTCTACAAAGAAGCAGATGGGGCCGTTTTCATGGATGAAAAAACCTTTGAACAGGTAACCATCTCCAATGAACTCATCGGCAATAACCAGCAGTGGCTCATGGAAGAGGTGATCTATCAGGTCATTTTCTATAAAGGAAATGTGATTGAGCTTGCCCCCCCTACTTTCCTTGAGATGAAGATCACCGAAACTGCCCCTGGCATAAGAGGTGACACTTCGGGCCGTGTTCTCAAGCCAGCTCTCACAGAAACAGGCGCTAAAATCCAAGTCCCGATCTTTGTCGAAGAGGGCGAAAAGGTGAAAGTGGATACCCGCACTGGGGAATATGTCTCTAGAGCCAATTGACCAGCCAATGCATCGACCCATTGATCTTCCCATCCTCCAAGATCGCGCCTTTATGTTGCGAAAGGCGCGCGATTTTTTCTACGAACGAAATATAATCGAGGTGGATTGCCAGGCGCTCCAACCCTATCCTGCAATCGATGCAAATATCGAAGTGATTGAAGCTGAAGCTGCGATAGGTTTCATCGGCTACCTACACACATCTCCAGAATATCAACTCAAGCGTCTTCTTTCTGCTGGAGCCAAAGATCTTTACTGCCTTGGCCATGTCTTCCGAAAAAATGACTTAGGATCAAGACATGAGCCAGAATTTACCATGGCCGAGTGGTATCGAATCGGTTTTTCTTTTGAAGAAATGATTGATGAAACAGTAGAATTTCTCTTCCTCTTCCTTCAAGGATGCCCAGTAGAAATTTTTCCCTATCAAGAAATTTTTTTACGCTATGCAAAAATAGATCCTCAGCAAATCTCTCTTTCCGATCTTCAATCCCTTGTCACCATGCACGGTGGAGATTTATGGGATCAGACTACCTCATTGCAATTTCTATTTGGTCATCTTATTGAACCCCAGTTAGGGAAAGATCAACTTACAGTTGTCATCGACTTCCCTGCAGAAGAAGCAGCTCTTGCCCGCATTGTAGAAAAGGGAAATGAAAAAGTAGCCAAGCGCTTTGAAATTTTCTCCGATGGGATTGAACTTGCCAATGGCTACCATGAACTAAATGACGAAATCGAACTTCGGCGCCGCTTTGAACAAGAGAATGCAAAACGAGAAAAAGAGGGAAAAAAGCGCTATCTTCTCGACGAAGCCTTCTTAGAAGCGATGAATGGGAACTTTCCTAACTGCTGCGGAGTTTCTGTTGGCTTTGACCGAGCCCTGATGTTACGTCACAAAAAAAAGACTTTGAATGCAGTCATCGCCACTTCTGCACAATGGGGACAATTCTCCCCTTTCCAAAAGCTTTCTCTGTCACTCTCAGTCCAATAGGAGCCTGTCTCCTTTTGTATTCGCTGCGATGTATTTTCAAGATGAGATCTTGTAGAAAAGAAAAAGAGAGTCCCAATTCCTTTTGCAACGCTTCTAAAGAATCCCCATTTTCTAAATAGCCATCAACGACAGGATCTAAGACTTCATAGGGGGGAAGTGTGTCAAAATCAGTTTGATTTTCTGTTAACTCGGCACTTGGGATCTTCTGAATAATGGAAATAGGGATCACCTCTTTTTCTCGGTTCACAAAATGGGCAAGGCGATAGATTTTCCCCTTTGTCACATCTTGAAGGACCCCAAGCCCTCCTGCCATATCTCCATAAAGCGTTGCATACCCAAATGCCATCTCACTTTTATTACTCGTATTCAAAAGGATTAAGCCGTGCTCATTTGAAAATGCCATCAAAATCATCCCTCGAATGCGCGCTTGCAGATTTTGCTGCGTCATGTCGGAAGGAGCTTTGCCAAAAAGGGACGTGAATAGATCTAGATACTGCTGAAAAATAGGATCAATGGAAACAACTTGAAACGCTAGCCCAAGATTTTGGGCTAGCAGCTTCGCATCAGATAGACTCGTAGGAGCGTTGTAGCGCGAAGGGAGGCTGAGCGCTATCACTTGCTCTTTTCCAAGTGCTTCGCAGGCAATTGCTGCAACAAGCGCAGAGTCAATTCCCCCAGAGAGTCCTAAAATTGCTTTTTGAAACCCTTGCTTGTGAAAATAGTCCCTTACTCCTAGGACAAGCGCCTGATAAAGATCTGCTATCCCCTCATCTTCAATCATTTTTCTTTGAGGAAGATCTTTTTCTAAATCGATCAAAAGGTCCTCTTCGACAAATCCTCTCCCCATCAAAGCCACCTCTCCATCCGCTCGCAACACAAAGCTATGACCATCGAAAATAAGCTGGTCATTTGCCCCAACTTGATTGCAGAAAAAAAGGGGGCAACTTAATGTTTTGACCACCTCGCGAAAAATCGAAACTCTTCTCTCTTTGCGCCTGAAAGAATAAGGAGAGCCAGAAAGATTGAACAATAGATCAACCCCACGCCCTTCAAACTCTTTCACTGGGTCAACTTCATAATCTGTTTCAGAAATTGCCCTTGCGTGTTGCCAAAGATCTTCACAGATCGTGATTGCGATCTTTAGCCCGCGATATTCCCAAATAGGATGCGCTTTCCCTGACTCAAAATAGCGGCGCTCATCAAACACATCATACGTGGGAAGGAGTACTTTATCTTGAAATCCCACCACCTTCCCATCCATGCAAATCGCAGCACTATTGTAGAGAGGTTTTTCTGTCCCCTTCTCAGACTTTCTTGGAAGGCCAATAACGACCATCATCCCTTCTGTCATCGGAGCCATTTGATTTAGTTTCTCTTCTGCTTTCTGAATCAAAGCGTGATCGAGTAACAAATCATCCGGGAAGTACCCAGTAAGTGTTAGTTCAGGGAAAAGAAGAAGGGAGGCATTTTTATTTTTGGCTCTTTTAATTGCTTGGAGAACTTTTGCACAATTGCCTTCTATATCTCCAATCGTCGGATTGATCTGCGCCAATAAGACTTTCATTATTTATACTTTAAGATCTCTTGAATTTTGTCTCAACAGTGTGATAGCATCATGCCGAATCAAAAGGTAAAAACATGCGTCAAAGTCAACTCTCCGTTCATTCAGAAAACATTTTGCCAATCATCAAAAAATGGCTTTACAGCGAACGCGATATTTTCGTACGCGAACTTGTCTCCAATGCAACAGACGCCCTCACTAAAATGCGTTATTTAGAATTAGATTCAGGGCCTTTTACAATCGATGTAGCCATCGACAAAGAAGCGAAGACAATTTCTTTCATCGATACTGGCATCGGGATGACGGAAGAAGAAGTTGAAAAATATATTGCTCAAATTGCTTTCTCTGGGGCTCAAGAATTTGCTTCTAAATACCAATCCAATAAAGAACCGATGATCGGCCATTTCGGGCTTGGGTTCTACTCTTCTTACATGGTCGCATCCAAAGTGGAGATTCAAACGCTTTCTTACCTTCCAAACAGCACTCCTGTCTTCTGGAGCTGCGATGGGAGTTCCTCTTACTCAATTGGGGCTGGGACTAAGCTTACGCGAGGCACTGCAATCATTCTCCACCTTGATGAAGAAAACCTTGAGTATCTTGAAGAAAATAAATTGCGAACTCTTCTTAACCGCTATTGCAAGTTCATGCCCTTTCCGATCTCCTTAAATGGAGCGCCCATGAATAACAGCGAACCCCTCTGGCAAAAAGCTCCTTCTGAATGCACAGACAATGAGTACCGCGAATGCTACCGGCAACTTTTCCCAATGGATCCCGATCCCCTTTTCTGGGTCCATCTCAATGTCGATTATCCATTCCACCTCAAAGGGATTCTCTTTTTCCCAAAAAATAATCGCCGTTTCGATGGGGAAGAGGGGGCGATCAAGCTCTTTTGCAATAAAGTCTTTGTCTCTGACAACTGCAAAGAGATTCTTCCCGACTACCTCATGGCATTAAAAGGGGCTCTCGATAGCTCTGACATCCCCCTCAACGTCTCCCGTTCCTATCTACAAGTGGATCAGAATGTAAAACAACTAAGCACGCATATTGCTAAAAAAGTTGCTGACCGCCTCTCTTTACTCCTCAAAACAGAAAAAGATCGATACATTGATGCTTGGTCAGAAATTGAGCTCTTCTTAAAACTTGGGATTTTGCAAGACGTCAAATTCTACGACCGCGCGAAAGAACTTCTCATCTGGAAAAATAGCGAAGAGAGTTGGACTACTGTTGAAGAATATCTAGAAAGAGCCAAAGAAAAAAAAGTCTTTTACAGCACATTGACCGAAAAAACACCCCTCCTCCAACTCTATAAGGAAAAAAATCTCGAAATTCTTTTTGCTACAACACCGATTGATACAGCGCTCATCCAATTCTTAGAGGAAAAGCTCTCTACTTCTTTCCAAAGAATTGATGGCGCTTGCCCTGCAGACCTCCTTGATGCCACACGGGAAAAATCTCTTCTCGACGCCGACGGCCGTTCGCAAGCTGCCAAAATCGCAGATTTTATTCGGGGAAGTCTTGATCAAAAAGACCTAGAAGTAGAGGCAAAAAGTCTTGCCTCTGACAACCTCCCCGCCCTTTTGATTGTCGATGAAAACCAAAGGCGATTCCGCGACTATCTCGTCCTCACACAAGGGAAACAGGCAAACTCACCGATCCAACCGAAAAAAAGCTTCATCGTCAATACCAACAACTGCCTTGTTCAGGCAATTGAGCGCCTCTCTTCAAGTGAGCCTCAACTTGCAAAAGAGCTTTCAAAAAGCCTCTACCATCTCTCCCTTTTAGGACAACGAGAGGTAAAACCTGGCGACTTAGAGCAACTTCTTGCCCAGCAAATGACCGTTTTGGAAAAACTGGCAGCTTTGATACCGTGAGGCTATGCGCCTCACTTTTTTCTTTTTTTTGCCGCTGACCCTTTTTGGGGATATTTTGGCTCTTTATTTAAGTTGGTATGGAGATCCGACAACAACTATCTCCATCCAATGGCATACATCTGATGATGCCAAATACCCCCACTGCAAACTACTCCTTCCCAGCGGAAAAACGCGTGAATTTAAAGCCCCTTTTCATAAAGTCGGGGATCGCTTCGTCTATGCACTTTCTATAGAAGAGCTAAATCCAGATACTCTTTACACTTTTCAAATCGAGTCAGATGAAACGCTTTACTCATTCCGTACAGCGCCAATGCACTTAGAAAAACCTTTCCGTTTTGTGATCGGGGGAGATGTATTTCATGCAAAACAAGACTTTCAAAAAATGTGCAAAGAAGTCATTCAGCAAGATCCACTCTTTGTCGTTCTTGGAGGCGATATCGCCTATGCAACAAAAATCAACCCCTTAACCGATCTATCGCACTTCTTTTTGGGGACACAAGGGCGCTGGTTTTCATTTTTAAAAGAGTGGAAAGAGCAAATGATTTTACCCGACGGAAGAGTCGTCCCCTTTCTCCTCATCCCAGGCAATCACGATCTCTCCAGTAATAACTCTCAATTATTCTTCGATCTTTTTGCCTTTCCAGGAAAGCATCTCTATCGAACGATCGATTTTGGAAACTACTTAACCCTTCTCCTTCTCGACACAGGACATTTGGATCCCATTGAAGGGGAACAGACTCTTTGGCTTGAAAATGTCCTCACTGAAAAAAAAGGGCGCAACTTTTTTCAATTCCCCATCTACCATATCGCTGCCTATCCAAGTTACTACTCCTATACAGATCAAACCCCAAAGAAAATCCGAAAACTCTGGTGCCCCCTTTTTGATCGGTTCGCTCTTCCCGTTGCCTTTGAAAACCACAACCATACATGGAAAAAAACGTACCCCATTCGCGGGGAAAAAATAGATCCTTATGGAACTATCTATCTAGGAGATGGCTGTTGGGGAGTAAAACCAAGGGTGCCGCATAAGGCCTGGTATTTAGAAAAGACGATGTCTGTCAATTACGTCTATGCAATCGAGCTATCACCCGAATCAGCAGAGATCCGGGCGATCAGCTCTACAGGCGACCTGTTGGACGCCTTGAAAGTACCCAATCAGTTTGCGCCAGTCTCTTTAGGCGTTTCTTCTTCAGACGAACCTGACTGAACTTCTGTGATAGCCGCTTTCAGCATCTCGATCTTTGAGCCATCAATCATTTTAAGAACCACTGTATGCTCCTGAACTCGGTCGATCTTACCAATGATTCCCATTGCAGTGACTCGATCCCCTTTTTTCAAACCGCCGCGCATCTGCTCTGCAGCTTTCCGTCTTTTTTGCTCTGGGCGCCACAGAATAAAATAGAAAAAGACTAAGGCGATTGCGATCATAATCAGGGTCTGAGTCATTCCACCTGCAGCACTAGCTCCTGACTCCTGAGCAAAAAGAGAGGCAAATGGGATGAATAAAAGAAAAGACTTCATAGATTACCTTTTTTAGTTTTTCTATTGGAACTAGAGTGCCTGAGAACTGTTTTCTCTGCAAGGGTACGGCAACAAATTATACCGAACGCTTACACGGATTCTTTGCGGAATATGATTCAAGACTTTTATACTAAAACCATGGGGCATGAGAATTTTAGTGATTGCGTGAAGGCTTTTTTCCTTTTGCTCCCCACATCTCTTTTGGCCATGCTTGTCGGCAATCCAGGAGAACCGGCCTTTGAGACAAAGGGCCTTTTCACTCCATCTACCTCTTGGTGCACTGTACGAGCCACATTTTTTGAAGACTATGTTTACAATCAGCGTTTCCTTAACCAATTTACAGTAGCGGGAATGGATGAACCGAAAACATTTGCAAAACTTACGACAAATGCGGGCATGCTGATCGTCAATTTCAAAAACCGTCTCGATCTCTACGGGATCGGAGGCACTTCACGTCTACAGGTCAACCAAGAGATCTTTTCAAAGATGCAAGGATGCTGGGGATTTGGAGGGAAATTTATCATTCACCGCACACACGCTTTTTATATCGGGACAGATATCAAATACTTTGCTACAGATCAAAAACCGCTCTATTTCCTCTCCGACGGTCTCCCCTTTAATGTCGTGGGTGACTTTGAATTACACTATTCAGAAACGCAATTTGCGCTTGGCGTTTCATTCCTCACGCAACCCCTTTCGCCCTATATTTATGGAACATATCTCATCGCAAAATTTGATCCCCATCCAATGACAGCACTTGTTCAATGGCCTTTGGATACTGATGTCTTAGTCGATGCGGTCCTTAATTCGGCAACAAGCCAGCGCCGCTTCGGAATTGCGCTTGGCGCAACTTTTTTAAGCGGCAACAAAGCTTCTTTAGCTGTTGAATCGCGGATGTTCAACCAAAATGCGGTCGATGTGAAGCTAGAAATTAGATTCTAATTTGATGCTTTGCGCAAATCCTATCAAGCCCATCACATTCCGTCCCCCCAAGCCAAGTACGCCATAGGACACTCAGTTGTGTCAGTGCAGCTTTCCTCTCAGGATTTAACTGGACAGACTCTACACTAAAGAAAGAATTTAAAGTGTGTTCCATCCCAAAGAAAATAGAGTATTCATCATCAGGATGAGTAATCTCTACAAGAGAACAAATCCCTTCTTTCATTTTGACATTCTCACAATGTAAATCAATGGGTAAATCCATTTTAGCGCCCTCTGTAAAAAGGCAAATTAAAGTTTCATCGTAAGCGCCTGTTTGAGGATCAAACGCATCGGGAATATAATCTACAACCTGAGCCCCCCCACCTGCAACCTTCTTTGTCAATTCCAATGTATAATTTCTAGCAAAAGGGATCTCCAACAGCCTCAAACGTTCCGCATTCTTAGAATACAACGTAAATTCAGATGTTACTGCCTCATGAATTTTCCGTTTATCTTTTGGATCTATCACACCAGGATTTTTAGGAAGTTTCAAAACTCGCTCTACAGGATTGTCTTCAGATTCAAAGCGGGTCATCGCCTTATAGACATCAGAAAAAGTACCAGAAGCTAAATACTCTGCGTTGGAAACTGCAACGTTTGTACCGTCAGGAAGTGATACGGAAAAAGGCTCCTTTGCAAATATTTCCCCACGAATTATTTCAGCTGAATCAAAATAAGAGGGCGCGCCTGTTTTAGCTCTTTTCACCTCAACGGCGTTATCGATGCTACTGCTGCTGCTACTGCTACTACTTCGTTTCCCTACAGGAGATGGTTCAAAAAATTCGGGAAAACCGACACTTTTTGTTGAGAGTTTACCAATTTTTTTTCCTGGAAGAGGGGATCCTTTAAAAGAGCCCGGAGAAACACATAAACCCTCCCCTGCACCAAAAAACTCATTTGCTAAGCTTCTTCCACGTTTTCGGCTATCAGCGGGGGGACTTTCTAAAAGATCAAGACAACGAAATCCTTGAGAAGGAGAATCAATACTACTCACACAAACCTCTTAAATTAAACAGCAATTATAACAAAACCCTGCAATTATTTTAAAGAAGTAAATTAAAAAATTTACACTTACTATTACCGCAAAAAAAACACATCATCCTGTCTATCCTGTTCTTTAGTCATGTCTATCCTGTTAAAAATAAACAAGATAGGTAAGATTTAGGGACAGGATAGACAGGATAAAAAAAAGCCCCGATGAGGTTTCCCTCATCGGGGCAGGAAAAAAACTGGCGGCTACCTACTCTTCCACGCTCTTGCGCGTAGTACCATTGGCGACGAGGGTCTTCACTTCTGAGTTCGGGATGGGATCAGGTCTTGCCCC
>DATECD010000165.1:0-14994 GCA_035287065.1 Chlamydiales bacterium
TCTGGCTTGCATTGGTTTTCCTCTCCGTTACGAGCGGAATGGAGAGGAATTGGCTTCAAAAACTCACCTCTCTCCATGCGCCCATTCGAATCTCCCCGACAGACGCCTACTATCGCTCCTATTTTTACCAGATCGATACCATCTCAGCTGCCTCTGGATTTGCACTCAAGTCCATTGGAGAAAAAAAAGAGGCACCCCATTCAGACCCCTACTGTGAAGAGAGCGATTGGGAAATCCCCACACACTGGCAAAAAAAAGATCTTACTCAAGATGGGAGCCTTTTCGATCCTGTAAAAAGCGCCTTTGCAGAACTTACGTTACTAAAAAAGAAGATCCCCACTCTTTCCTTCCAAGACTATGAGATTAGCGGCGCACTCCTACGCCTTGCAATCTATCCACATGGCTCAAATTCCCCTTCCTATCTTTCGCAAATGACCTACCTTCTCTCCTGGATGGAGGAAAACCCCAACCTCACCTCTCTTCTTTGCGAATCAGAAGGTCTTCAATCCACCAACTCTACCGACCTCCCCATTTTCCTCCCCAAAAGCTACAAAGAAAATGGCGCCATCATCGGCTCTCGAGGAACGTTGAGCTTTTCTGCCCCAACTGCAGCCTCCTCTCAAGAGCAAAGGATCTGGGTCCAAGTTGTAGGCTTTTACGATCCCGGGATTGTCTCTATCGGAAATCGATCCATTTTAGTCCCTCATCAAGTCACAAGGTCCATCGCATCAAGCAACCAAACATTTTCCCCGGATGGCACACCAACTAATGGGATTTTTGTCTGGATCTCCGACTTAAAAGAGGCAAGAGTTGTTGCAGATCAAATTAGAGAATCTTTTCTTAAAGCAGGACTTAATCCCTATTGGAAGGTGGAAACTTACGAAGATTTTGAATTTGCAAAAGATCTGATGCACCAATTCCAAAGCGATCGCACTCTTCTTCTTCTCATTGCGTCTATCATTTTAGTTGTTGCCTGCTCCAATATCATTTCCCTTTTAGTCCTCCTCGTCAATGACCGGAAAAAAGAGATCGCCATCCTCCAATCAATGGGGGCCTCTTTCCGCAGCATCGCCTCCATCTTTGCTTTTTGCGGGGTTGCAATGGGCACAATCAGTTGCTTTTTTGGCACTCTTGCTGCCCTGTTTACTCTGCACCACCTAGATTCTTTAGTCGCTTTTTTAAGTAAAATCCAAGGAAGAGCTGCCTTCCATCCCGCTTTCTTTGGGAACTCCCTCCCCAATCAACTCGAACCAACCGCGCTTCTCTTTGTCTTGATCGCTACTCCGATCCTCTCTTTAGCTGCAGGACTTATCCCCGCCATCAAAGCAAGCCGCATCCACCCCTCAACCATCTTGAGGTCTTAAGTGAAAGAGCCCCTTTTAAAAGGAGAAAATATCTGTAAATCTTTCTCTTCCTACCCTGTCCTGTCTGATATCTCACTAGAACTCCACGCAGGAGAATCGATTGCTATTTCAGGAAGATCTGGTGAGGGAAAAACAACCCTTCTCCACATTCTCGGAACTCTTGAAGAGCCGGATAAAGGAACTTTAGAAATAGAAGGGAAACTCTGCACGCCAAGTAACGCCCCACTTTTCCGCAAGCGTTCCATTGGCTTTATCTTCCAGGCCTTTTATCTTTTAGAAGACTTTACAGCGTTAGAAAATGTACTCATGCCAGCAGCCATCGATCGCCGTAAAATCACTCAAGCACAAGGTCTTGCCCTTTTAGAAAAAGTGAACCTCACCAACCGCGCCAACTTCCCCGTCAAACTCCTCTCAGGTGGCGAAAGACAACGCGTAGCAATTGCCCGCGCCCTCTGTAATGATCCTCAAATCATCCTAGCAGATGAACCCTCAGGAAACCTAGATACAGAAAACGGGAAAGCAATCGGAGATCTCCTCCTCTCACTTTCCCGTTCCGAAGGAAAAGGCCTCATCGTGGTCACCCACGACTCCTACTTTGCTTCCTGTTGTGACAAATCGTTTCGCCTTGCCCAAGGAAAGTTGCTATAAGAAAGTTGTTCAGTCCTCTGAAGCTTTACCTTGTAGTCAATACACTGACCTTCTTCATTGAAAGTGGCAACTACCGTTAACTCATGTGATATACTTAAAAACTCGAGCCCACCTTTGTATGTAATTTTCACAGTCTTTGATGGCGTCTTTTTCTCAAGATCTGCCCATTTCACTTTTGTTTCTTTTGATAATGTAAGGTCCATCTCCCACCCATCATCAAGCACAAAGGCTCCCCTAATGGTGCTAAAACCACTGTTACTCTCAATCGAATTTTGAATAAATGAAGACGCAGGTTCAACAATTTGAGTAGTGAATTCGCCAATTACTAAACAAATTACCTTAGGATCCCATCCTAGTCTTTCCATGCTTGAAGTATATACGTTCGAGAAAGATTTAAGCTCACATCCACTTTCTCCATCAAAAGGAGATTTATCTCCATCAAGACTGTAACGCCAAGGTTCAGCCGAAGTCTCGTTCATTATATCAGACTGAGATGGCGTAGTGGTCCCAGTAGAAGTAGTCTCTTCATCACTTAACTTCGCTTGAGGCGCTTCCCTTAAGTATTGTTTCTTTAGTATTTGAGTATTGTACCGAATTACCAGTTCATCTAAAGATCCTTCGCTTCTTATCTCTTGTTTAACCCTATTAAATTCCTTCTCTGCAAACCCAATGCCTTTTTCTCTAAGCAGTGTCTTCACATCAGTCTCAATTGTACTCACACCTCCTGCACTCACAACCGGAATTCTTTCAGACTGTGAGTTAGGCTTTCTGAATCGAGATAAAAACTGCGAAACACTCCATCTGGAATCCCTACCGGTTACAGAGCTAGCCGCTTGAGTAGCAAAAGCATCCCGCGCAACTGCGGAACTTTTCTTATGTCTTTCCGTTGTTTCATTTGACGCGCTGTTCTGAGCACTATTTCTATCGGGACTTTGGGAATTAATTTGATTAACATTAGAGGCCATACAAATACCAAATTACAAAAACAATCGTCTCTTCTGCTGCTATATACTCATTTCTAATGTGTCCAGATCAGTAACCGTCAATGGAGACTCTTTACCTGCAAGACTCCAGCTGCGATCATTTGCCTCTGCACGTTTTAGCTCAGCTTCATAGCTTATGAGCTCACCTTGATTATCAAATCTCGCAACCACATTCAAACTACAGCCAATTTTTTGGTTTGAAGATGTTCCCATATCGAGAACTACATTGCTTTTATTTAATGTAATTTCAGCAATGTCACCTGTTATTGTCATTTCTAATGAGTTTTTAGAATTGGCATCGCGAACACAGGAGCCTTCTCCTGCCATCTCCATCCACATAGCATTGACCTGAGTTGTCGCTGCCATAGCAATTTGACCAGAGAATTCATTGATCACTTTATTGTATGCGGTTGCATCCCAATAATTTGTTCTAAAAACTGCAGCGCAGTTTTGTCTAACTTCTGATCCAATGTATTCAGTTTTTTTACTATTAAGATTTATCTTTTTGCCATTCAGAATGAATGTAGGATTAGATTCAAAATCTCTGCCAATTACATCTTTATTAATTTTATTTTCATCTACTACTTTCGACGAATCGTCCTCATCATTGCTTTCCCATGACACATTTGAACTAAGTTGAACAAAAGTTTGTTTCATCGCTTTCTGAGCATCAGGACTTTTTAAATCTGCATCTAACCCAGCAACTACCTGATCGGGAGTCATTCTTTGTTGCTCATCAGCTTTAGGGGTAGAGCATGAGGGAACGCACTGACCTATCCATTGAGCACCGCGGTACACTATAGAACAAGCAGTAGCAAGAAAGTTGAAAATTCCTAACGCGATCCATGCAATCGTACTTACACGTTGTCTTGAATTGTTTCCTCTATGCTTATTATGCTTATCAAGTGCTTGGTCATACTGTTCACACTCCGCCCAAGCCGACGATTCAGTACTCTGCGTTCTAATAATGAAAGCGGAACCCGTACCACCAAGCCGTAACTGACGGGAAGATTCAGATGCAGTCAGTCCTACACACTCTGTCTTTGCGACACTCCCGTTACCAAAGAAAGAAGCAACAAAAGAGCCGATCGCTTTACAAGACTCTGTTAAAAAATCTTCACCTGCAGTGTGATGCCCCAAATCAATCGGATCGGATAAAGCACCTAAATGAACCTTCGGACTTGAAGTCATAATTAACCTTTATTTAAAAAATATATACTAATTATACACAACTGAATCATAAATTTGGTAAAAGAATAATTTTATTATAGTACATAAAAAAAATAAAAAATATTTTATTGCTACGTTTCTCATCCGCGCACAACCTGTCATAAACAAATCATCCTTATAATCAGTAGCTTACGAAAGCGCAATCCATTAAATAAATTTCTTTACTCCGCCATCCATTGCCCATCTTTCCACACTTATGGGGATCTTAGGTGCAAAAAGAGCTGGCAGGAATTCGTTGAAATGCACTACCTTTAGATGCCGATGAAACGCCTATTCGATCTTTTGTTTGCGCTCTTCCTTTTGATCGTGGCTTCTCCCTTTTTTTTCATCATTGCGCTTCTTGTCAAAGGCTCTTCTCCTGGTCCTATTTTCTACGCGCACGGAAGAGTGGGACGGAGTGGGAGACCGTTTAGATGCTTGAAGTTTCGGACGATGTACCTGGATGCCGATCAGAAGTTGAAAGCTGTGCTTTTGAGCGATCCCCTCCTTTTTCAAGAGTGGCAAACGTACTATAAACTGAAATCAGATCCTCGGATTACGTTCATTGGCAAATGGCTTCGGAAAACATCGCTGGATGAACTTCCTCAAATCCTCAATGTCTTACTTGGAGAGATGAGCATCGTGGGACCTCGGCCTCTAACTCAAGATGAAGTGACGCGTTATCTCAAGGAAAAGGCGGGGAAAATTCTCTCCGTTCGCCCAGGGCTCACAACGCTTTGGGTCGTACAGGGAAGAAATCGACTCACTTTAGAAGAGAGGATCTCTTTAGAAGAGCTTTACGTAGAAAAGCAGTCATTTTGGCTCGATCTCAAACTCATTTTTAAAACTGCAGTGAGTATCTTCTCCATGAAAGGGGCCTATTGAACTAAAAATGTTGGTGAATACATGCATATTGTGATGATTGGAACTGGATATGTAGGACTTGTAACGGGGACCTGTTTTGCTGAAATGGGACATAACGTCTCCTGCCTCGATGTGGATGAAGCAAAAATTGCGAACTTAAAAGAGGGGATATTACCCATCTATGAACCAGGCCTTCAAGAACTTGTAGAGAGGAATGCCGAGCAAAAAAGGCTCCATTTCACAACCGACTATGCAATTGTAAGGGAAGCTTCTATCTTTTTTATCGCCGTTCCTACCCCCTCTTCTGATGATGGAACATGCAACCTCTCTTTCGTGGAAAAAGCGGCAAGACGCATTGGACACGAAATCCAAGGTCCTTGCGTTATCGTCAATAAATCAACAGTTCCCGTTGGAACTGCTGACCTTGTCAGAAAGTGGGTGAATGAATCTTTAAAAGAGCGTGGTGTACATCTTGAGTTTGATGTTGTATCAAACCCTGAGTTTTTAAAAGAAGGGGCAGCTCTTCAAGATTGCTTAAAACCCGACCGGATCATCATCGGCTCTGACTCTCCACAAGCAACAACCCTTCTCAAACAGATCTACGCCCCTTTTCAACTCAATAGCCACCGTTTTCTCATCATGGATGTCCGCTCTGCAGAGATGACCAAATATGCAGCAAATGCAATGCTTGCAACACGCATCTCTTTTATGAATGAGATCTCAAAGATCTGCGAAAAAGTGGGCGCAAATATCAATGAAGTTCGACTGGGAATTGGCTCTGACTCCCGAATTGGCCCAAGCTTTCTTTATCCAGGTGTTGGTTTCGGAGGCTCCTGTTTTCCTAAAGACTTAAGAGCGCTCATCTCCACTGCAGATAATGCAGGTATTGATCCTTTACTTCTCAAAGCAATAGACCAAGTCAACAACAAACAAAAACTTGTTCTCGGGAAAAAAATTGCAAACTACTTTTCTTTGCGCGGAGGTCTTAAAGGAAAAACAGTTGCAATTTGGGGCCTTTCTTTTAAACCAGATACCGATGATATGCGTGAGGCTCCCTCTTTGCTCCTCATCGAAGAGCTCCTTGAACAAGGCGTACATCTTCGCCTCTTTGATCCCATTGCCATGCCAAATGCCAAAAGGATCATCAGCTCTTCTCACGTTTCTTGGTGCAAAGACGCTCAAGATGCTGCAAAAGGCGCCGATGCAATTGCTCTTTTAACAGAGTGGAAACAATTCCGCTCTGTCGACTTCGACCCCATCTGCAAAGAGATGAAAGGGAAAGTTCTTTTTGATGGACGCAATCAGTACCAACCCCAAGAGATGAAAAAAAGAGGCTTCGACTACATCTCGATCGGTCTATCCGATCAGATTACGAACACGGATTTTCTCTAGACATTTTATAAATAAGGTAAGCGGTAAGAAAAACCAAAGAAACGCGCAAAGGCCATCGAAAAGGGCTCTACCGAAAAGATCGACAAGTACAATGGAGCCTCCCCAAGAAACTTTTTTGTCGCTGAGGAGAAATAGCAAAAAAAGTTGACACATTGAAGAAAAAAATGAGGCAATGCTCGAACCAAGGGCCAAGTGGAGCGGATCCAAAGCGGAAAAGCGGAAGCGATAATGGGATAAAAAAAAGGCCGTAGCAATATAAGAGATCGGATAGACGCCGAAAGGGTGGTCGGACAAAAGATCAAGAGCAGCTCCTACAATAGCAATTGTAAAGAGGGCTTTTCTACCAAAGCTTTTTAACACATAAAAAGTAATCCATGGGATGTAGGCCTGAAAGGGAAGATATAATGAGGGAATTGTTTGTAAAATGAAAAGGGTTGTCGCTAAAAGAAAAGCGAAAAAAATCATTCTTTCATGCGATCCAATGCAGCCCGAAGAAGGGGTTCATGTTCCAAAAGGAACTTATGCCACTTCCACGCGGAGGCAATCATCTCGGGAAGGCCTAAAGTAGGCTGCCAACCAAGGAGCTTTTTTGCAAGAGAGTAGTCTGCCGTAAGGTGTGATGGCTCCCCTTCTCTTTTCATTAGAAGCTTTACGTTGATTTCCTTACCGCAAAATGTTTGTACAGCGTCAATGACTTCAAGAACGGAGTACCCGTGCCCGGTACCTAAATTGACACAGAAACTTTTCTTACTTTCCAATAATGTTTTTAACGCTGCGACATGAGCATGCGCCAAATCGACCACATGGATATAGTCGCGTATGGCACTTCCATCTGGAGAGGGAAAATCTGTCCCATAGACAACAACTTCTTCTTTCAGCCCTAAGGCAGCCTGGATGACATTGGGAACAATATGCGTTTCAGGTTCGTGATTTTCCCCTATTTCTGTCTCTAAATCAGCTCCTGCAATATTGAAATAGCGCAAGATCCCAGAACAAATTCCGTGAGCAGTTTCAAAATCTTTGATCATCTCTTCAACCATCAGCTTCGATTTCCCATAAGGGTTAATCGGCAACTGGGGATGCGCTTCATTTAAAGGGAAATACTGCGGCTGGCCATAAGTTGCGCAAGTGCTAGAAAAAATCAGATACGGGACTTGGAAATCCCTCATCGCCTCTAAAAGGGCAATCGATGAGGTGAGGTTATTTCTGTAGTATTTACCTGGATCGCAAATAGATTCTATGACGAGAGCAGAAGCTGCAAAATGGAGAACTGCTTTTGGACGAAATTTCTCAAATGTCTGACGCAAAACAGCAACATCTGCAAGATCTGCTTGAACAAAAGGGCCCCACTTGACTGCATAAGCGTGACCTGTTGAGAGATTGTCATAAGTGATGGGCAAAAATCCCGCTTGCGCAAGAGCTTTGCAAACGTGACTCCCAATATAGCCTGCGCCACCTGTTACTAAAATCGCTTCTCCCATGACTTTTAAGTTATATCACCTCTTTTAATTAGTAGAAAGGAGGTAGCCTACTTGCTTGTAGGCAGCAAAGCGCATGCCGGAGAGCGCCTGTTTATTGGGAGATGAGGAATCTTCAAAATCGTAGATTTTTCGAAATCCTGGAAGAAGAAGCGGTGTTGGACAGAGGTTGAAAGCAACCTTTGCAGAGCTTAAGTTTCTTTTTGTTTTTGTGATCGCAATTGGGACATCTTCTGGGGCATTAATAATTTTATGGGGAAGAAATCCATTTTCAGGATATTTCCAAAGAAGCTCGTCGAGAAAAGTTTCCCCTTTTTCATCTTCCACAAAAAAGAGAAATGGCTCTTTGTTTTGAAAATGGTGGCGACATCTTTCAGCAATAAAGCAAAATTTTTCCTGAGAAGATCTCACCTGGAAAAAAGTGACCGAACAGGTCAAGCGATCAAATGGTTTTTCCGACATCTTTTTTTTCAGGGTGAATGAGACCGCAAGAGACAAGGTACTTCAACGCCTCTTCATTTGTCATATCAATGGGATAGACGTGATCTTTTGGCAGAAGAAGGAGAAATCCGCTAATGGGATGAGGAGCTGTCGGTGCAAAGACTGAAATCAGTGGAACAGGTGATTTCTTCTGGATCTCATCTGCTACTTCCCCTGCTTCAAAACCGATCGCATGCGTCGATTGGCTGGGAAAGAAAAAAAGAAGGGGGCGTTTGAATGCCTTTTTCCCATTGGTTGAAAAAAGTGCAGCAAAGATATCTCGGCTTACTTGGTAGACTGTCTTAATGAGTGGGATACGAGAAAGAATCTTGTGCGTTACGTTGAGAAGATTGCGAAAAAAAAACCAACGCGCAATGATCCCTAAGCCGAAAATCACAATGATGAGGAGGACAAAAGCGAAAATACGGGAGACAAAAAGACCTAACTCAGGAGAGGACTGAATACCTAACTTGTGAGCTACTAAGCGTAAAAGCCCTTCCACAATAGGGACAAAAGGCTCCGTAAAAAGATCAAAAAGAAAGCGGATCACAATGATTGTGAGAACGATAGGAAGTAAAAGAACCAACCCAGTCAAGAGATGTTTTTTCATGTTTTCCCCTCACCTGGTTGAATGACAGCACAGGAGACAACGTATTTAATCGCAGACTCAGTATCCATCTCTAAATAGATCAGATCCTTTTCCCGGCACATCACAAGATATCCTGTAGTGGGGTTCGGCGTTGTCGGAACAAAAACAGCAATGAGCTCTTTTCCATCCCCTTCTCCTGCAGAAAAAGGGGCAGGACTTGAGACAAGCCCTACAGAATAACTTCCCGGATAGGGAAAAGGAAATAAAACAGCTTGTTTAAATGAATTGCTCTGTGAATTAAAAAGGGATCGAATAATATCTTTGGATGTTTTATAGACTTTTCCTACCAAAGGGATTTTATCTACAATCTTATCTCCCAAGTGGAGGAGCGATTTTAAGAAAAAAAACCGAGCAGTAAACCCTAGTAAAACAAGGAATAGGAAAAGTCCAATCAAGATTAAAATCTGACTGATTGTCTTGATCGCCTGAGGAGGGATGTGAACAATACTTAAGTAAGAAGTGAGAAGGGATGTCACAATGCCAATAAATGGGCGAGTTAAGAAATGAACGACAAAAGAGATCACCCAAAATGTGATGGCAAGAGGAAGAAGTGTGACAAGACCTGCAAAAAAGATCTTCTTCATTTTTTCTTAATAGCTGCTTTTGTTGATGGTGGCAAAACAAGCACCCACTCTGTCTCCTGGAGAACGTAATCGATTCTGATCAAGCGGACAAAGACCTCTTGTCCCACTGTAAAACTTTTTCCCGTATGGACCCCTCTAAATTGCATCCGCTGTCCATCAAACTCAAAGTAGTCGTTCCCAAGTTTTGAAACGTGTAAAGACCCCTCAAGATCGAAATGTTTCACCTCAAAAAAAAGGGCAAAGGGCTTCACACGCGTTACAACAGCTGGATAAATGCGCTCTTGTTCCTCTTTAAAATAAGTACCAGCTAGCCGCAATTTCTTCAAGACAACAACAGAACTCTCTGCGCGAAAAGAGACTCTCTCTTTTTCTGAACATTTGGTCGCTACAGCGTTGATCTCAAAATCGGCGGGGATCTCATCGAAAAGAAGACGTTGGATGATCAGGTCGGTATATCTTCGGATAGGACTTGTAAAATGGCAATAGTGTTCAAGGGCAAGTCCATAATGGCCGATATTATCCGATGAGTAGGCAGCAAGGCGCATACTTCGAATAAAACTCACAGAAAGTTGCGAAAGAAGGGGGGAATCTTTTGCCTCGCGAAAAAGCTTCTGAATATCGACGTGCGTAGGACTTGGGGGAAGGTGAAACCCAAGGCTCCTTGCAAACGCATAGAAATCTTTAAACGACTCATCACTTGGCGCTTCATGCACGCGATAGATCAGCTCTCTTCCTTTTTTGCTTAAGTGAATGGCGACAATCTCATTGGCTTTGAGCATGAATTCTTCAATCATCTGATGCGTGATATCGTACTCAATTCGCTCAATCCGGAGAGGAACCCCTTTCTCATCCACCATGACGCGATTTTCTGCCATCGAAAAATCGATACTCCCCCTTTCAAAGCGTTTCTTTTTTAAAAGAAGGCAAAGGGCGACCATCCTCTCTAAAAGTGGCGCATGAAGAGACTTTTTCTTTTTCTCTAAAACCGCAAATGCCTCTTCATAAGAGAACCGTTTCTGACTTTTGATCACAGTTTTTGCAATTTGATAAGAGATCAAAGTCCCATCAGGAGAAAATTCTGCAAGGACAGATTCGGTGAGTCGATTCACTTTCGGTTTTAAGCTGCAAAGCTCATTGGAGAGCTCTTCCGGAAGCATCGGGACGCACTTCCCCGGAAAATAGGTGGAATTGCAGCGCTCAAAAGCCTCTTTATCGAGATGAGAATCTCTTTTCACATAATGTGCAACATCTGCAATATGGACACCGAGATGAAAATGCCCCTTTTCATCTTGTGTCAAAGTGATTGCATCATCAAAATCTTTGGCTGTATCGGGATCAATCGTGACGCACTCTTCTTTTGTTAAATCGAGCCTCTCTTTGATCTCTTTACTCGGCACTTTACTCTCATAAGCCTTTGCCTCTGCAAGAGCTTCTTTTGAAAACCCGTCAGGCAACTCAAATTCAGCAATAGCTGCCTCAATATCGATTGAAGGATCAGAAATAGGGCCAATGCGACGGATAAGAGTCCCCTTCACACCCCCCTTCTTATCATCCCATTCATCGATATGGCAAATGATCCGATCCCCATCATGCAACGTCTCTTTTGATTCAATGCGGAGGGGCTTTTCCTTCCCAAGTAACGGGGCAAAGACAAGATAGCGATGATTTCCTTCAGAAGAGATCACTGTCCCCGCAAGGGAGCTTCGACTACGCTTTAAAATAGCGACAACACTTCCTTCAGGACCTTTGGGAGAAAGAGTGGAGGTGATCTCGACTTCCACTTCATCTCCATCAACAGCGTTGAGGATGCGGTGTTTAGGAATAAAGACATCGGGCCCCGTCCCTGTTTTAACAAATCCAAATCCACGTGGATGGACGGAAAGGGAACCTTGGGCTAAGGGAAATTCATCTTTAGACTTTCTTTTCTCTGAAACTTTCTCTCTTAAAGGAAATTTCTTCTTTTTTTTTCGATTTGACCTAGATTTCATTACAGGAGCGATCATACTCTCGTTGCGGATTATTGTCTTCTTTGATAGCTCACATACGTATTTTTTAAGAGCATGGCAATTGTCATGGGGCCTACGCCGCCGGGAACAGGAGTAATATAGGAGGCAATTGGAGAAACTGCTTCAAAATCGACATCGCCGACAATTTTTTCTTTGATCCGGTTGATCCCCACATCGATGACAACAGCTCCAGGCTTCACCATCTCTTTTGTCACAAAATGGGCCTTCCCGATTGCAGCGACTAAGATGTCTGCCGATTGAGCAATCAGTGGGAGATTTTTAGAATGGCTATGGGCAATTGTCACTGTTGCATTAGCCCCCTCTTTTTTTTGCATAAGAAGGGCTGCAAGTGGCTTACCTACGATGTTACTTCGCCCGATGATGACAACATGCTTCCCACTGATTGTGATCCCCGATCTTTTTAAAAGTTCTTGAATCCCAAGCGGCGTACAAGGGACAAAGCCCCCCTCCACCCCCTGCAAAAGTTTCCCCATATTGAGAGGGTGAAACCCATCCACATCTTTTTCCGGATCAATTGAAAACATCACTTTTTTCTCATCAATATGAGAAGGAAGGGGAAGTTGCACAAGGATCCCATCTACTGACCTCTCTGCATTGAGACGGGCGATCTCTTTCAAAAGATCATTTTCTTTTACATCAGCTGGATACTCAAAAAAGCTCACCTCAATGCCCGTTTGAGCGCACGCTTTTTTTTTGGCGCGGATATAAGATAGGGACGCTGGATGATTGCCAACAAGAAGAAATGCGAGGTGAGGCTTTCTTTTAAAAAAAGACTTGTCAATCTCTTTTTTGATTTCATCAATTACTTCAGCAGCAATCTTTTTCCCATCAATGATCATCCAGTTCTTCCCGATTTGCGCAAAAACGTCGCAAGTTCTTCGTGAACAAGACCATTCGTTGCTAAGATGGGGCGTTTGGAATGGAGTCCAAAGGGTTTTTGATCCCAATGAGTCACACTCCCTCCCGCCTCCTGAACTAAAAGTATCCCCGCTGCACAATCCCATGGGGAAAGGCCCACTTCAAAATATCCTTCAAATCTACCGCAAGCTGTGTAAGCAAGATCAACTGCTGCTGAACCAAGCCTTCGCACCGGAATCCCTAATTTTAAAATATCAATAAAATGATCGATGCAATGAAAGGGGTTTTCAGAGAGGTTATAGGGAAATCCCGTTGCTAAAATCGCATTCTTTACATGGGAAACTTGAGAAACAGAAATGCGCTCTCCATTGAGAAATGCCCCTTTCCCTTTTTCTGCGACAAAAAATTCTTCAGATAGGGGTTGATACACAACTCCAGAGACAATCTCCCCCTCTTTTTCTAAGCCAATTGAAATAGAAAAGATGGGAATAGAATGGGCAAAATTGACAGTCCCGTCAAGCGGATCGACAATCCAAAGAAGATCGCTAAATGGCGCCCCCGAACTTCCACTCTCCTCAGCTAAAAAAGAGGCCTCCGGAGCCTGCATCTTTAAAAACTTAAGGATCATCTCCTCAGCTTTTTGGTCATACTCAGTAACAAGGTTGTGTTTTCCCTCTTTTGAAGAAATGGAAAACGACGTGCCAAATCCTTTTTTCAAAAGATCGCCAGCTAAAAGAGCTGCTTCCATAGCAGCCAAAGTCCAGTGAGAAAACTCTTGAATCAAAAAAATTTCCTTTTTTCTATTTAGTTTCTGAAAATTGATACTCTTCTGTCAACTCCCGATTTGAACTGGCATTTATTAATGGCGAGCGGTATGCTAAAATGAAAAAAATCTCAAAAAAAAAGGAGTTGAAGATGAACTGTGAGCGCCCAACACGCTATCGCTGGCTAGTATCAGGTCTCATCTTCTTCATTACTTTGATCAATTTCATCGACCGCTCAGCGATCTCTTTTGTCATTGAACCCCTCAAGCAAGAATTTCATTTCACAGATACGCAGTTCGGGATGATCCTCTCCGCTTTCGGCGTTGGCTACATCCTCTTGACCGCTTTCGGAGGATGGCTTGTCGACCGCTGGGGCTCCAGGATTGTTTGGCCCCTTGCTGCAGTTAGCTGGTCTCTTTGCGTTGCATTCCTCGGGTTCGCTGTTGGGTTTTGGAGCTTCATTGGCCTCCGTCTCCTCCTCGGAATGACCGAAGGGCCCCATTTTCCAGCCGTAACTCGCTCAGTCAGCGACTGGCTCCCCCCTTCAGAACGGGCGCGCGCCCTCTCCTTTGCTCTTGTCGCCATCCCCCTCTCTTCTGTGATAGGAGCTCCAATCACCTCTTATCTCATTGCAGACTTCGGCTGGAGAATCATGTTCTTCACAATCAGCGCAGTGGGAATTGTTTGGGCCTTTGTGTGGTATAAAGTATTTACTGACCGCCCGGCAAATTCACCCCACGTCAATCAAAAAGAATTGGATTGGATCTCCTCTGGCAAACTACAGAAAAATCAGCCTGTCAAAAAAATAGAAGAAAAAATCAGTTGGCGCTACCTCCTTACGCACCCAACACTTTTGTCCAATAACATCGCCTATTTTGCTTTTGGATATATGCTCTTTTTTGCCACTCTCTGGCTACCTGGGTATTTTTTACGTCAACACGGCCTCAATTTAAAAAGCACTGGGTGGTATCTCGTCATCCCTTGGCTTGTGGGATCCCTCTTTTTGAAATTGGGCGGCCTCCTCTCTGACTGGCTTTACCAGAAGACAGGGAGCAGCAGATTAGCGAGATCACATCTCATCTGGAGCAGTCAACTCCTTGCAGCTCTTAGCTTTTTAGCTTTAGGATTCACCCATTCTCTCGGTCTCTCTCTTCTTTTCTTAAGTCTTGGACTTGGGTTTGGACTCATGCCACAACCCGCATTTTTCAGCGTCAACATTGACGTAGTGAAAGACCGTTCCGCTTCTTCTCAAGGAGTGACCTCGAGCTGCCTTTCTCTTGCTGGCATCATTGCCCCTGTTCTCACTGGCTGGCTCATTGACCTTACAGGCAACTATCAAGCCGCCTTTTTACTCCTAGCAGCCATTACAGGCGCAGCCGTTCTCACCGTCATCCTTTTCCACAACAAAGATGAAGTACAGCCCTACCGCAAACTAAAAGCTAACTAATTACTATAAGTGACCATTACAGCAATTCCCGTTAAAAAATTTTCGCACTGTATGATACATCCAGCGATTTTCCAGAAACTTTTTCGCATAGTCTATCTTTATTGTGCCAAAGCTCCTCATTTTTCTGACAGAACGTAGTCTGTATTAGAAATGTATACGAGAGAGGCAAAGCAAGAACTCAAGGCGCCGAGGGCTAGAGAGAAAGGCCTCAAGTAATGTTTTACGAATGAAAACCGCATGCCATGCG
>DATECD010000166.1:0-2188 GCA_035287065.1 Chlamydiales bacterium
ATGGCGCCAAAGTGCGGGTCGTCGATGCCGATTTCTCAAAAGAGCTCTGCGGAGGCACCCATGTCGATCGAACAGGTAAAATCGGCTATTTTCGGATCATGAAAGAGAGCAGTATCGCAGCAGGCGTGCGCCGCATCGAAGCTGTGAGTGGAAAATATGCAGAAGAATTTGTTTACGAAGAAGAAGATCTCTTACAAGAGCTTGGAGCTGCTCTCAAAGTCCCTGTTGGCTCCCTTTCTGAAAAACTCACTCTCCTTCTCGATGAAAATAAAAAGTTCCAACTCGAGTTCAAGCAGCACCGTAAAGGACGCCTCAAACAACTCGCAGATGAAATGGCCCTCCTCAAAGAACAAATCGGCCACATCCCCCTCATCGCGCAACAAGTGTCTTTAGAATCCGAAGAGCTCGCCCTATTTGCCGAAGAGCTTCTCCAGCAGATCAAATCGGGAGTTGTTGCCCTTGGCGCCACGATCGGCGAAAGGTGCCAGCTTCTCATTGCGGTGAGCCCCGATCTTGTCCAAAAACAGATCAATGCGGTCTTCCTCATCAAAGAAGCAGCTCCTCTTATCAAAGGCGGCGGAGGCGGCAAACCACATCTTGCTCAAGCGGGTGGTAAAGATCCCCAAGGACTATCGAAGGCGCTCGATACAATCCGCCACTCTTTGAAAACTGCGAAATAAAGACTTCTACGCAAGAGGATTAATCAGGCGTACACCCGTTGCCGAGAAAGCTTGCACGTTTTCCGTTACAAGAATGAGTTGATGTTGGATAGCTGAAGCAGCAATAAAAGCATCGACGGCAGGAATAGGCCTTCCCTTTCTTTTGGCATCACCACAAAGCTGTCCCCATAGCAAACAAGTATGAGTATCTATACCAATAATGCGATGTGCAAAACGAGGGAGCAACTCATCTAGCAACCAACTTTCAAAAACTCTCTTTTTGTCATGCTCTTCTTGCCTTAATTTCGAAATGCCCGCTTGAATTTCTCCGACGCTGATTGCGCTGATAAAATAACTTGTTTCCGGATGTTCATTAAACCACTGCTTTAACTTTCCAGAAGCAGCGTTGATTTTTCTTCCTTTTGATAAGATGCAGGTGTCTAACAAATAACTCATAAGTCGATGTCTCTTCCTAAATCTTTATCGCGCTTAATCTCTAGATCAAATGTAGCAAAAGGAGATTCCGACAGGAATTCCCCCAGTGTATTCTTAGGGGTTTTGAATTTTTTGAATTCCTCATATGCAATAACTACGACAACAGGACGACCATTTTTAGTAATCGTGTGATATCCATCTTGCACAACTTCATTGACTAACTCAGAAAAGCGAGCTTTTGCTTCTTGCAATTGCCATGTTTTACCTCTTCTCCCTCGAATCATGTGTTTTTTTCTCATACACCCCTCACTAATAGACTGACCAGTCAGCCTAGTCATAGGCTAACAAAAAAGACAAAACTGATGCAATATTTAAATAAATAATGCGGAATTCATCTCACAAAGAGTGCTGAGAATAAGCGATATACATCGACTCCTTCTCCATCGGCAGAAAGCCTTTTTCGCTCTCTTCTCTTTTCTTGATTTTTAGTTAAAATACATGTAAAATGATTGTTGTTTTTTCACGACACAAACAAGAGAGAACAAAACCATGTCAATTTTAATTACAAGATATAATAGCGCGGAAGAGGCGATAAAAGGTTTAAAAGAACTAGAAGATGATATTCAATCCAAAACGAGCCACCTCCAACAGATGTTGAATCAGACAAATGGGCAGCAGGCAATACCTCCTCACGTCATAGGTGAAAATCTATTGAGAAGAGTAAATGCCAATATAGAAAGACTAACGAGGATGATTTCTGAATTGGAAAATCGACTAAGGGACCAAGACAAACATTCTTCTGCTGAAAAATTTCTCAATGAAATTAGTCCTGCTCAAGAACACTGTAGCGCTGCCAAACAACAACTGGAATCTTTAGTCAATAGAGCTCTTTCTTTGAAACCAGCTTCATCAAATCAATTTGGATCTGCATCCACAGCTGCTGCATCAAGTTCCTCCTCATCCCCTTTGCAAGCCCCAGCCGCAACCTCTGCTTACACTACAGCTTCAAGTGCCCCCGCCAGTATTGATGAAGGGGGAAATGGAGTGCTCCCTGACTTTTGGGGTTGGTTTCGTGGATGATCATTTCCTGTTTT
>DATECD010000167.1:0-8285 GCA_035287065.1 Chlamydiales bacterium
AAATCGATCCGCGCGGGGGGGGCAGTAGTTCTCAATACAGTTCCCCCGCGCGCGGATCGATTTTCGGCGGCTTTGACGCTGACTGGACAACCAGCTTTTGAACTCATTTCGGTATAAATGTAGTGCTTAATGAAGTTGAAATGAGATTCAATTGCAGCGTGCCGCTACGTAATTGGAGCTCTGCATAGAGGACAGATTTCTAGATTTTGAATACATCCTTTATGAAATGCATGACCACAACTTATTGCGATAGGAATTAATGGATTATCAGTTCTTCCTGAAGCTATCAGCTTCATAGGATCGAGACAAATTGCACAAATTTCGCGCTCTGCGCCTAATGGAGAACAATTACCGGCAAAATAGGGATCCAGTCTGCGAAGATTTATAGAAGCATACAATCCCATTTCTGGATGTTTTACTATCTCTCCGACTCTTCTTAATCTGTTATTAAAAGTATTTACTATTTTATGCTCAGTTGAAAAGGAATGAGTGCTGGTGTTTCCGCTCAAAATTTCCCCTCTGTCAATAAGAGGCGTTATTCTTTTTGAGAACTGCCAGATGGGCTCATTTGGATCAAAATGCGTTGTAATATCCCATATTTTTCCTCTTTCTAAATAGCTTATCGTAATTGTCATAACATATCTTTTGTTAATCAGTACTATTATAGCATAATTTTAGATTTCGGTGTATTTTAAAGTTTTTGCTTTAAATTCAGTTTCTGTCAAAATCCGCTATCGCCAAGTCGATCAACCCTGCACAGTTACGCAGCAAGAGGGGGGCAACCTCCATGTTCTTTTTCATGAGCCACAAAGAGCCATCACCCCCGGACAAGCAATCGTTTTCTACTCTCCCCTTTTTTCATGAGGAAGTCGGATCCTCTTGGGAAGCTTCTCAGCCTCTAATACAAGTCCTATTTTATCCCATTTTGCATCAGCTAAATCCCCTAATCGCTCGATCATCCCCAATACAAAAAGAACCTTTGCGTACGCGACAATTCCTACCCCTTCATCCCCCTTTTCAATTCTGCTTAAAGTGGATCTACTGATTCCAGCCCGGGCTGCAACCAATTTTACAGGTAAATAACGCCTTCTACGTGCATCGCAAAGATCTTCCCCTAACTTCCGAAGCGCCCTCTTAACCCGGATTGGTGTTTTTGTAATGTCCATAATCTGAAGCCTTATACAACATAAGGTGTCATATCTGAAACATTAAGTCAATATCTACCATTATACTTCCGGGGATATCAATTATTTTGTTTGTAATTTAATAACGATTTATATATAATTAAACAAAAGGATTAAAATATGAATAATGTAAAATTTGATATAATCTCTGTTTACCAAAACACAAATATTACAGCATTATTAGAAAACGCGGGTGTATATCCATTCAGCCAAACATTTCAAATAGTACATACCGTTCAAATAGAAGGCCGAAACCTCACCGCCTACACCGTAACGAAAGAAAGCTTTCCTATTCACGAATTCATCGAATCCTTGTGCAACAGCCTCGAAGAGAAGTACATACAAGACAAAATCCTCACTCTTTCCCATTTCAAAGCTCCTAACGAACGTCAGGCCGCCGCATATATTGCACAGGCGCAAGAATCTATCGAACAATACCAATTTGCAGAAGCCTTAGGTAAGTATGGCGAAGCTCTTCAATACACCCGTTCATCAGACGTTTATGCAGCGATCCCTCAACTTTATGATCAATTAGGAGAAACCAATAAAGCTACGTTGAGCCGCCTCCGCTTAGGTCAGTATCAACTTCAAGAAGGAAAAGTGCAGGAAGCAATTAGTACCCTAGAAAGTATTGAGACAGATATTGTAGATGTAAGTGCTGTTGTAAATGTAATCATTGCGCTCCTTTACTTACTTCAGTCACATTCTGCAGAAACCGCTGCACAAGCTACAAAGCGCGACGAGAAGCCACAAATTAACTCTATCAACAATCCAACGACTCAAAATCCTACTAAAAAAAGAAAACGTGCTAAATCTGATCTTCCGCAATCAACCGCAGCACAAAAAAGATCTAAAAAAGGTTCAAAAGAGCCAACAGCAGCATCACGAGCAGTAGCTAATGCTGAAAAGTGCGGAGAACAAGCACGGATAACAGCAGATCTTAGAGAAGCAAACTCAATCTCAGGTTAACTCCTCTACTCGAGTCTTTACTTCAGAAAGATACACTTGCGCGCAGCCTAGGCGCTCAACAGCAATGCCAGCTGCAATGTTGGCAAGCTGTATAGCAGAAGATAGGTCGATCCCTGTTCCCATACCAAGGCAAATCATTGCAAGCGCTGTATCACCAGCACCTGTCACATCGCGTACCTCTTTAGAACGAACAGGAAAATCGAGCTGACTCCCATTCCGATGGAAAAGGGACATCCCCTCTTCAGAACGGGTGATCAGAAGCCATTCTCCTTGCGCCTGTTCAAAAATTTGAAAGGCAACTTCTCTCAAGGTTGCGCCTGAGGGGAGTCTTGCTGCAGTGTATGCCTCAAGACAATTAGGCTTGATCAACGTTGCCCCCGCATATTTCGTAAAATCGCTCCCCTTTGGATCGACAATGACGGGAATGCCCCTTTTTTTTCCTTCTGAAAGGGTGAATGTGAGAAGGGTCCTTGAGAGAAATCCTTTGCCATAATCAGAAATCGCAATGACATCGATGTTGTAGAGTAATTGCTCTATCTTCTCCATCATCTCTTTTGCAAAAGAAATAGGAATTTCTTCGATCTTCTCTTGATCAACGCGAAGGAGTTGTTGACCATTTGCAATCAGCCGATTTTTTACAGGAGTTGCATAGTCAGCCTGTACTAAAAGGCCTTCTGTTTGAACGCCTTTCTTTTCTAATGTCTTTCGAAGGTGCGTTCCATGCGCCTCATTTCCAATACGCCCAACTGCAATCACCTCTCCGCCAAGAGCTGCTAAGTTGAGAGCCACATTGCCAGCGCCTCCTGGTCTAGATTCTTCTCCTACGATTTCAAAAATAGGGACAGGTCCTTCAGGAGAAATACGGCTTACTTTTCCCGTCGTGTACATATCGAGCAAGAAATCTCCGAGAAGAAGCGCGCGAAATGGGCGAATTTTTTGAAAAATATCCGAATCTACCATCGTTTTGCCTTCAGAATATAATCCTGAACATACTCTTTGACCGCTTGATCAAGCGGGGTGTAAGAAAAATGGGGAAAAGCTTTATTGAATTTTTTCATCTCGGCACAAGTGTAATTTTGATACTGTAACTTAAGTTCTTTTGGCATCTCAATGTACTCAATGTGCAAAGGAAGCTGAAGTGCGTTAAAAAGCGCTTTTGCAAGCTGGTTCCACGTCGCACCTTCCCCACACCCAATATTGTAAATGCCTGCAAGAGGAAGATTTTCCGACTCGAAAAATAAAGAGGTCATTTTCACCGCATCTTTTACGTAGATAAAATCGCGGCACTGCTCTCCATCTGTAAAATTCTTTGGATCATTTGATCGAAAAAGCTCAATTTTTCCCTCATTTTTTGCTTTTTCCGCCATTTTGAGCACCATTGAGCGCATCTTCCCCTTGTGATACTCATTCGGCCCAAAAACATTGAAATACTTCAATGCAACAGCTCTTCGAAATCCCCCCTCTCTCTTCATCCAAAGATCGATAAGGTGTTTCGAAAAACCATACATATTCAATGGGGATAACTCGTTAAGCCTCTCCTCATCATCTGCAAAACCGGCACTTCCATCTCCATAAGTGGCAGCTGACGACGCATAGACAAATCGTTTATTCCTTCCTAAAGCCCACTCCGCAAGGCGCCACGTGAAACGGACATTATTTTCCATGAGATAGTCTGCATCTTGCTCCGTTGTATCGGAACAAGCCCCCAAATGGAGCACGCCACCCACCTCATCACCATTTGCCTGCAACCACTCGAAAAGTTGACCCTTTGGGACTAAGTCGAGAAAATCTTTCTGGATCAAATTCTTCCACTTTTCCCCCTTTTTAAGATCATCTACTAAGATAAGCCGGTTGATTTTCAGCGCATTAAGATGTCTGACCACACCCGAGCCAATCATTCCAGCAGCCCCCGTAATCACAAGAATAGGTCGAGTCATAGCGACTCATCATAGCGCGAAAGAAATCATTCCTGCAACGGCCGTTTTGTTATACCGCTCGTGATTGAAGAATCGGTTAAAAAAATTATTAATAAGTGCGTTGCTTCTAATTTATTTTTTACACATAAAAAATATTATGCAGTGAAATAAACAAAATTATGTGGTATAATAATTACAAAAATCATTATATAAAATGGCAATAACATCAGGAAATAAAGACGCAAGAGAGCCTCTTTGGTTAACAACGAACATAGCAAATTTTAGCGCCTATGCATGCCTTGGAATCGGGAAAGGGGCTACCATAGCGGGAGCTGTGGGGTTAAGCTCTATTGCAACCTTTTCCTCCTATTTTTTACTCCCTATCCGAGGCCTTCTTTACTACGCTTTGTATTCCCACTTAACGAAATCAATAGAGAAAAAAAATGCCATCGCTACCCTTTATAAAGAAGTAACTGGAAAAACGACAACAACCCCACCCCTTCTTGTTTGCATATGCTTTGCACCCCTTATCTCTATTTTGACAACAACTCAGCATTACTTAGAAACGTCCAACAAAAGTACACATTTACAACTACATGACACGTTGCATAAAGTCCGAAGTGCAGCCATTGCACAGGTCAATGGATGGAGCAATGCCCTTTTCAATGCGACAACTCTTCTTTTGAGCTCGGCCTTTGATTTTTTAACCAAAGGCATTGTGAATGCAACTCCTTATCTCCACTACACAGGCATCATCGCAAAAGAGGTGGGCATGCAAGCCCTTTTTGTTCTCGGATGCCTTTCTGGGGCTGCTTTCATTTTGCGTGGAGCGGCCCTTCTTTGGGAAGGAGGGACAAGACAAGATCTCTACCGCGAATTGCGCAAAAAAATGGGGAAGATCTTTGAAGAATCCGATCATTTAAAAGACGACCTTAAAAAGCTTTTCAGCACGTACCAACTCAATCCAAAAGATCCAAAAAGTGATCAATTTCTCTTGGAAGCAGAGGATTTGGATTTAGAAGCATTAGATAGGGCCGTACATAAAGAGATCATTGCTGCAGAAATTCGATCCACAATTGGCTGGATTATGATTGCAGTAGGCCCTCTTGTTTTAATTTTAGCTGCAGGTACAGGCTCAACTGGAATTGGAGCAAGCACACTAGGACCTATCGGAATAGCAACTTCAGCACTTTTTATTCTTCTTGAAGGGATCTATCTACTTAACGACAGCACAGAAAGTTTTGCTAAATACCAAGAAAGTCTCTATGTAAAACCCTCTTGGCTAGAAAGCGATTCACTAACTGCAACAACCGAAAAAGAAATGATGAAACGTTCTTATCATTTCCATTACACTCTTCAAGTTGCCCTCGAACTTTTCATTAAGGCTATCTCTTTTCCAGGCACACTGATCGCTTACGCATCTCATTACACCTATTCAGCACTTGAAAATGTCAGCAAAAAAGAGATTCGTTACCGAACTCTTTCTACTTTAGGTGATTGTTTATTTTTTGAAGAGAAAGATCCTAAACGCACACGAATATCTATTGCCAGCATCCCCTCTAATTATGAGGGACTGGTCTAAGAGACCGTCTTTATATACCGAAATGAGTTCAAAAGCTGGCTGGACAACCAGCTTTTGAACTCATTTCGGTATAAATCCGGGGATTTCCCCGGATAAAATTTACTGCTGGACAGGAGGGATTTCTTCAGCGACAGGCAAAGGTTCAGCTGCCACCTCTTTCCTTCCCCCTTCTGGAAGCACTTCAAGTATACAAGATCCTGGAACCCCTTCTTTCAATTTGAAAGAAATTTTGTGGCTTCCCGTCGTTTTGATCGGCTTAGGCAATTGCACATGCTTTTTGTCCAAGGCAATCCCTTGGGTTTGAAGCAAATCTGCAATGTCAGAAGCTGAGACCGATCCATACATATGACCTTCTGGATCCACTTTCACGCGAATCTCCAGCTTAAGCCCTTCGATCTTTTGAGAAAGATCTTCAGCATCTTTGCGGTCAACAACAGCTTGTTCAGACCTTTCTTGGCGAAGGCGCTCTTGCTTTTTTAGCGTATGAGGCGTTGCAATGATTGCAAAGCCTTGTGGAAGGAGGAAATTGCGGATGTAACCCGGGCGGGCGATCACCACTTCCCCTTTTTTACCTAATGAATCGACATCTTGAAGTAAAAGTAACTGCTGTTTCATTTCGTTACTCCTTAGATACAAAAGGAAGAAGGGCCATGTAGCGCGCTTGCTTGATCGCCTTCTTCAATAGTTTTTGATAATAATGCGATACACCCGTAATCCGTCGCGGGAGAATCTTTCCTCTTTCTGTAATGAATTGTCTCAACGTTTCGATGTCTTTATAATCGACCTTCTTCATCTTTGCTACAGTGAAAGGGCACGCCTTTTTCTTTTTGGAAAAAGGGGATTCAGCTTGGGGCATTCCCATTTGTCCCCCAGGAGAGGGTTGTTGCATTGTAGAGCTTCTCTTCATGTTATACCTGGGGTTTAATCGGTTTAAATTCTAAAGTCTCTAACACGGCATCTGTTCGCATCGTTGTAAAACGGATGAGATCTTCATGCAATTGGTAGTCTTTCCACAGCTGAGAAATCGAAGATGTGAGAGAAGAGAAATAGACAACAAAATAGAAGCCCTCTCTTTTTCCATCGATTTCATAAGCAAGTCTTATTCGCCCTCTTTCATGGACTTTATGGACTTCTCCCCCTTTCTCCAAGATCCCCTCAGTGATCTTTTCAAAGGCTTTTTTGCGAGACTCTTCACTTAAGCTGGCGCTGATGATATACATCCCTTCGTACAGCTCTTTTCTTGGTTTTGCCATATTTATTACTCCAATGCTTGGGTTTGATGGACTATTTCTGGCTTAAAAAATCCATCGCACGGTTTATTCCCTGCTCCATCCAAATCTCTATGGACTGAACAGATTTTTCCAGAACTCCTGGAATGATCTTTTTTTCCTCATCGGAAAATCGGCTGAGCACATAGTCTGCCAGATCTTCCTCTAAATCTCTACCCACACCTACGCGAAGACGTGGAAAAAGAGAGGTTGCAAGATGCGCCTCAATGCTCTTTAAGCCATTATGCCCCCCAGAGCTCCCTTGTGCGCGCATCCTCATTTCCCCCAATGGGATTGCGACATCGTCGACAACCACAAGGAGATGAGAGAGAGGGACTTTAAAGTGACAAATCGCAGCTACTACCGATGCCCCACTCTCATTCATATAAGTCGAAGGCTTTAAAAGAAGAAAATCGATCTCCCCAAGCTGTCCCTTCGCCACTTTCCCTTTTAGTTTCCTATCCCTTTCAAAAAGAACTTTGCTTTTTTTAGCAAATTGAGAAACTACATCAAATCCAAGGTTGTGGCGAGTCCCCTCATACTCCAGTCCCGGATTGCCAAGACCTGCAATAAGGTATACCGAAGACTTTTCAGCCCCCTCACCTTCCATTAGACTTTCTTCGCAATCACAACAGCAACTTCATTCATCTTCGCAAGAGGCTTCACCCCTTTTGGAAGAGGAAGGTCGGAAAGGCGCTTCACTTCTGCAAGCTGCATCTCTCTCACATCGAGAATAAAGTGTTGAGGAATTTCTTTAGGCAAACAAGAGACTTTCAGATGCCGGATCACTTGACGGACAAACCCACCGAGTTTCACCCCAGCGCAGTCCATAATGCCAGCGATCTGAATGGGCACGTTGACCTGCAAAGGAAGATTTTCAACCACTTCAAAAAAATCAACATGCTCTACCGCATAACTTGCGCGACCATACTGAACTTCTTTAATGAGAACTTTGCGCTTCTTCCCCTCTACATCCAATTCAAAAATTGTTGTTGCAAGAGTATTGGGCGCCATTTTGCGCAAAACAGCCTCAAATTCCTCTTTTTTAAGATAGAGAGGGGAGTTTTCCTTTTTCGGACCATAAAGAACAGCGGGGATCTTCCCCTCTCTTCGGGCCTCGTTTAAAGCACCTTTCTTCCCAACTTCTCTAGCAAAACCTGTAAAATTCATACATTTCTCCTAACTCTTAACTAGCGTCAAGACCAACTTAAGTAAAATAAGGACCACATTTTACAACACAACCCCCTCTTGACTCAAGAAGAGAAATTTCGGGGCCAACTATTTAAGTGTATGTTGGGGTGGAAGGATTCGAACCTCCGAATGGCGGTACCAAAAACCGCTGCCTTACCACTTGGCGACACCCCAG
>DATECD010000168.1:0-13200 GCA_035287065.1 Chlamydiales bacterium
CCTCTTTTTTTAAAAGGGCTTCGAGGACAGTTGTGTGGGTCCAAGCTTGATTGAAATGGTGGCGCTGCAGGCAAATTGCTGCAAGATAATAACGAGCTGTTGCATTTTGTGGGTCGAGAAGGGCAAAACGCTCAAGAAGGGGAAGGGCCTCTTTTTCTCTACCGAGCTGAAGCCAGGTGACTGCAAGGTGAAAGACCCCTTGTCGAAACTTAGGGCAACGCTCGATTACAGAGAGAAGGCGCTTTTGTTTTCTTACAATCGATTCTCGCGTCTCATCAACTTCTGAAAAAACGGCGTCAATTCCATCGACATCGGTTAAACCGGCAAGATAATCTTCGGCAATTGTATCTGACATTGCGACATGTTCAGGAGCTTTCCCTCGGATTTTTTTTAGAAGGTCTCTTCCCTCTTCTTCCCTGCCATCGAGAAGGTAGTTAAATCCGAGAAAAAGTTGTAAAAGAAAGTCATCTTCTAAAAAAAGGCGCCCTTTTTCATAGAGAGAGACAGCGATTTTTGTCTCTCCTCGGTGCCAACTTACAGCTGCCTGGTTCATGAAAGCAAGGCCGATGACCTCTTTGATATTCCTCTTTTGAAGCGTTTTGGTCTCGATCCCTAAGTAGAGCTCAGTTGGGATGTCAAGTCCTCGCGCTGTTGTTTCAATGTTGGTGATTTCTCCATGTGTCGCATCGACATGCCTAACGAAGATGTGGCCCGGAGGGGTGATCGCTTCTAAAGGGAGATTGAGCCTTTGTGCAAGAGAGAGGTAAAGGATTGAGACCCCTAAGCAGACTCCCCGCCTACTATCGAGAACAGAGGGGAGAAAGGTGTAGACATCAATATCTTTGGCGTGAAGGGAGTGGGGAGGAAAGCGAAATCCCATTTCAGAGAAGATATAGTCGTTGATAGCGCGAATCTCTTCTGTTCGAGTTGGATGGGGAGGTAAACGGGCAAGGATCTGCAATGCCATCAAGTCGAGGCTTGCCTCATAGCTTGTGATTTTCTCTTTTTCCTCCCCCCCAAGTTCTGCGATCAAAAGCCCCCTTGCAAGGTCGATTTCCTCTGGGGGAAGGGATAAAATCGCCTCCAAATTCCAAAGCGCATGTCCTTGGAGTTTCCGATTCCCTAAATGTTGTCCCAATCGATCAATTGCCTCTAGTTGCGTCTCTTGCAAAAGGGGAAGATCCTCATTGCTTCGATTGACTAAAGAAAGAAGGGGGGCGATATCTAGAGTTGGGAATCTAAGATCGGGGTTGGCTTCAGATTCCCCCTGACTTAAAAGGGCCCAGGCATGTCTTAGCGCCTCTTTACCCTCGGTACTATTTGGGTAGAGTTCGTAGAAAGAAAAATGTTGAGCTACAGATGTTGGGTCAAGCGTTGCGTAAAGAGCCTTAAGAGAAGAGGGGGCAGCGAGCAAGAGAGTGGGAAGGAGGAAAATGAGCAAGAAGAGATATACCGCTCGTGATTCAAAAATCGGTTCTGACCGCGTCGGGCAGCCATTAAATTTGAAGCTGCCTGCATCGCCAAAGTGTTTAACTTTGGCTGTTTCGGCAACGACTTTGTCTGCTTCAAATTTAAGGCGCCTCCTTGTCATTTTCCCGATTTTTGAACCACTCGCGGTATGCATAGACAAATAGACCCTTTTTTTTGTATCATTGCTCCTTTCTTAATTTCCAGCTACGTCATTCTGGTAATTGTATACCCTCTTAAAATTTTACATGAAAGAAAGGTTTGAAAGTGAGTTCTGTTGTAAGTAATTCTGGCTGTTGTGTGTCCCCATGGGGAAATGAGTCTACTCTTGGTAACAACCCGCATGGAATGGGGAGTCCATCTCCAAATACATGTTCTAAAGTTCAGGTAGTTGTGATGGATAGGTTGCCTAATACAATGGAGCCAGATCCTTCTAGACAGAAAGCAGTAGAAAGGCTTACTACAAGCTCTCCATTGCATGGCTATTCTTATAAGAACTCCCAGTTGCCAGAAGGGAAAAGAATAAAGACCAGTAATGCAACGACTTGTGCAGTCACCGTTCTGTCGCATGTGATGGAGAACGGAGATGCGAGGCAACGAGCGGCTCTGCAGAAGCGACAAGCTCTGGAAACGCAAGCGCGTGAACAAGAGTCGCAAGTAGGACTCTATTTGGAGCAAATGTTTGAAGAAGTGTTGACTCTAGGAAAAAAATCAACTTCGCCAACGTCATCTAGTCCTTTTGGAAGTGAAGTGAAGCGCTAAAGATACTTTTCGTTTATTTTGCAATTCCCCCCAAAATAATGTGAAGAATCTGATCTCAGTAGTATTGCTTTTTTAAAGAAAATTACATAACATACGTATAATCAATTACTTATGTAAGTATTAAGCTTTTTTATTTCTACGTCTATTTTGTAGTATTTGTTATTTATTATTTTAACATTGATTTTTATATATTTATATAATAAAATATATAGTTAATACATTAAATTTAATTACAGGTTTATATAATGTGCGTTTCTTTTTTACTTAGGTTTTCGAATTGCTGTCAGAATAGAAATGTCAGTGATCCACGTGAAAGTAACGGAAATCAGATTTCCATGAATGCAAGAGTTGCGACCGTAGCTTTTGATGCTTTCAACAAGGGAGAACAGAGTCCGCTTTCAAAGCAAGGATCGAGCGAGCATTTGTTAGCGGAGAAGGTAACGCCCCCTCCTACGCCAGACTCAGCAGAAAGTGATGTTATTGTTGTGCCACGTACCAAATCGCCTTGGAGTAATAGTCCAGTAAAGAAAGCGGATAGCCCACTTGCGGATATCGATCGACCTAAAGGTGATCAACTTGTATGGGTTGGGTATCAAACATATTTTTCACCAAAGCAACATGGTGATGATCACTGGGAGATGATCCCGGAGAGAAACAGCAAAGGTGAGGAGGGTGGTTTCCCTTTGAGGTTTGTAAAAACACCATCGGTTGCAAAAAGAGAATTACACCCTTTTGGTGAAGAAAGAAAATCAATAGATCAAGAGATGCAAACTGCAGTTTTGGCCGAAAAAGTTTTGTTAGCAATAACTGAAGGCGCCCTAAAACTAGTTTCATCTGATAAAATAAATTAATTAAGGTGTGTTATGGCATGTAAAGTTTCTGAAATAATTGAGCCGCTTAAGATATTAGATCTTTCTGAAGGTTCTAGACTTCTTCCTGATGGAGTAAAAAAGCCTTGTTGTTCAAGGGGTAAGACAAGTGCATTAGAAGCTTTTGCATCAACAGATTCTTTGTTTTCAATGTGTGGAAATGAAAGCGATGGAGCGAGAACTCCTGTGACATCTGTAGCAGATGAGACAGAGGAAAGCGATCCTAGCGGAAGTAGTAAAAAAGCGAAAACAAGTGCTTTAAGTTCCAGGATAACGTCTCCTCGATCATCAGGTTCTGGAACAAAAACACCAGGCACAACGTTAGAGTCGGTAACGCCATCCACAACAGGAAAGCGTAGCTCTACTGCTCTTACTGAACAGTCAGAATTACCAACTTCAACGAAAGCGACGCCGGGTTTTCGACGGTATGTAAAAAGCCGTCAAATGCTTCCTAAGGGAGTAGACAGGCCAGAATACTTGGCTTTGTTGCCAATATTGGCAAGACTAGAGTCAGAAATGCAAGTTGTAAATACATTAACATTTGAGGGTGAACCAGAAGAGTCCTATGAGGCCGATTATACTTATCCTTCTCTGAGTCCGATGCTTGTAGAGGAAGAGGAGCCAGCAGACGTTGATTGCGATGTTCCGATGATTGTAGAGGGCAGTTTAAGAGGTACCTCCAGCGTAGATTTAGAAGTAGCAGAAGCTATGGCTGGACTTTCTCTTATAGGTAATGAAATGGAACTTGATCCTGTTTTGTAACTGATCATTAAATAAATGGAGAAAAAAAATGTCGTTAAGTCCTTCTAGTTCTTTTGGAGAACCCCCAGCGTTTCTGTTACCTCAAAGTGCAATTCCTAATGATCGATCAAGCAGTCAAATGCAACCGCAACCGGGGTTGAAAACAAATGTGGCACACGTTGCATTGGCAAGATTTACTGAAAACAGCGCTCAGACAACTCCTGTGGATGAGAGTCCTTATAGCCCAGCAGGAGCGTTAGATGGGAGAATTACCAGTGAGAACGGCCAGACTCCTTTTATTCCACTTTCTTGTTCCGACTTACTTTTTGCAGGAAGTAAAAGAAGCTTTGAGACAAATCCTGCATCTACTCATAAGAAACCAAAAAGCAATTCTCCCTACGGAGCCCCCAGGTTGAATGGAAGTCATATTGATGCTCCACTTGGATACAAACAGCATGTTAATCAAAGTGGGATATTTGGAAACCACGGTGATGGACAAGTAGGTATAGACTTGGAAGAGCTTTTTGGCTGTGAAGAAGCTGTAGTTCCACCCCATGAGGATGATGTTTTCATAGTTGGGTCAAATAACCGTGATCCATATTCTTTCGAAGAGATTGAATTTTGGGAAGCTGTGTGTGCTCTTGTGCTCCCAAAGTAACTTTTGAGTCATCTACCTTAAATTGATAAGCGCTTCTTTTAAAGAGGCGTGCTCCACAATTTCTTCGACAAAAGGGCGGAAGCGATAGGTCCAATTGGTTGGGGAAATGGTGCCTGCTCGATTGATTTGTTCTTCTTCCAAATTAGGCCACGAAAGTTCGGGGAAAATAAGTAGGTATTCTTGCAGTGAATTGATGTGATACTGACTGCTTGTATGATGAGAATCTCTTAAGATTTCCAAATGTTTTTCTCTTGAAAGGGTGGGCGTAAATTCCCATCCTTTGAACTTGGCAAAGGCAAAAGCTTCTTGAGGGGAATTTTTCCACCAAAGTGGCACAGGTTCAAGATCAATTGTAGAAACGGTTGTCATGCTTAAAGGATCATAGAGATGATAAGGGATATATTCCCCCACTTCATCATATCTTTCCCAACGAAGGACGCGGGTGCCGGGAATTCCGAGACTTTTAAGCGTTTGGGATGTGACTTGTTGTGCATTAGCGCCTAGATTTTCTGCAATGGGTTTCAAAGAGGAAAAAGAGAGGAGTTTGGAAAGAATCTCTTTTCCTTGAAGCGGCCAAAGAGTGGGGTCTTCTGGGATAAAAGAGCCCTCTTGTGGCTCTTTATCAGGAGGGATAGCCCAGATCCGAAAAAAACCTAAAGTGTGATCGATTCGATAAAAATGATAAAAATTTTCAAAAACCTCTAATCTTTTTTTCCACCAAGAAAAACCATCACTTCTCATCGCTTCGAAATCGTAAATGGGAAATCCCCACTTTTGTCCATTTTGATTGTATTTGTCGGGTGGCGCGCCTGCTACTTGGTCTAACCTGAAAAGATGGGGATACATAGAGAGGTCGGCACTTAAAAGGGGGAGAAGAAAGGGTAAATCCCCTTTGAGGAAAATATTTGCCTTGTCTGCCTTTGCTCTCACCTCTTTCATCTGAGAAAAAGAGAGATATTGAAGAAAGAGATGGAAATCAACTCCTTGCGGTTCGTGCTCTGCTTTGAATGTGGCGTAGGGGAAAAGCCATGGGTTTTGGCTTAAGAATTGATGGTAAGAATTTTCTTTAGAAAGAGTAGGGAAGTGGGTCGCAAAATAGCTTTGGAGCCAACTGATTTTTTGCTCTCTTACGGCATTTCTATCAAGGCGCGTAAGCTTGTTAAACGGGACGAAGGGAGTTAAGGGAAGCGGGGGATCGGGAAGAGCGTGGAGACTTAAGTAGATTGGATCGAGAGCGCAAGAGGAAATGGGGCTAAAAGGGCTATCATTGGGGCCTGTGTCGTTAAGAGGAGAGATCTGAAGGATGTCAAAACCAATCTCGTGACAAAAGTCGATCAAAAAGAAGAGGTCAAGAAATTCGCCAATGCCACAACTTTTTTGGCTTCTCAATGAGAAAAGGGGGCAAAAAATACCGTGCTTTTGCATGACTTTAACGGGGGTGTGTATGTCCTTGGAGAACAGCTACGCGCCATTTGGTTCCAAAGTCGAGAAAGTTTCCAAAGAAGCCAGCGAGCCTTTCCCCATTTAAGATAGAGAAGGGGTAGCTTTGAAAAAGGATCAGATGATTGGTTTTTTCAAGATAGGCGAGGATACCGGGGAGAGGGTCGTTTTTCTGATTTGCCTTTAGCCCCTCTTTGAGCACTTCTTCTCGAAATCTCCCAGGTGGAAGGGGGGCAAGCTTTGAAAAGAGAAAGAGGTTTTTCCCCGTTGTATCCAATTGGATTTGGATGATGAAATCGTTGGGGAGGAGGATTGAGCAGGCTCCAACTTGATCTTGGTGTAAAGGGAGGTGAAAAATTTTCCCTAGATCTTGGAGAAGATAGGAGAAAGAATCGGTCATGCAGAGTCCTTTTTTTTCTTCTCTTTCTTCTCTTTTTTTTCTTTCTCCTCTTCATATTGATCTTCTAATTCTTCAATGATGAGAAGGTAGGCTTTAGAAAGCTCATCGCGGTGTGTTGGATTGCGGAAATAGCGGGGGGCAACTTGTTTGAGTCCCTCTCTCATTAAAGAGTAGACAAGGATTTGCGCTGCAAGCATTTCTGAAATTTCAAAACTTTTTGTGTTTTGTTGGATTTTTTCAATGTTGATGAACTTTTCAGCGATGAGGCGGATGAAGGCCTTAGCGATGATTTCGAAAGAGAGCCCTTTTGGCATGGAGAGATTTTCAGTGAGAAACATTTTTTGTAGTAAAGGCATTTTGGATTGAAAAAAACGGAACACTCCGAGAATCCCTTGCAGGGATTTGATTTCGTCGATAAGACGTTTTAATTCCCCTCTTGGAATTGATGAACCTTTTGCTCTGAGATCCCCTCCTAGGGAATGGAGGAGGAAGTCAATAGAGGGCTTGAGTTGATTGTAGTGAAATTTTTCTGTCAGTTCGTGGAAGAGATTGATTGGAGGGCGGGGATTTCCTGTGATATCTCGATAAAGATCTCGCAAATAGGTGGGAGAGCCAAGACCCTCTTTAGAAAATTCTCTTGCCCATTGCCCAATATTGCGACCTGCAATGATCTCCCGTTTTGCCTGCTCGTTTAAAAGAGCTTTTGCCTCTTTCAATTTTGCAGTTAATTCTGGTGGGGCAGTTTCTATGAGAAAATCAAGAGCCTCATCACTTAAAGCAGCATCGGGATAGATCTTATTGACCTTTTCTAAGACCTCTTCTGGCGTATCTTCAAGGAGGATCTGGTTGCGCAAGAGGAGGAGCGTTTTTTTGCTGAGCTCAAAATTATTGCCTTGGTAGCGCTCGGCAACTTCTTCAGTTGCTTCTAAGTCAGGGGGAAGGATCTCTTCTTCTCCTTCTATTTTCTCTTTTTTTTGGCTCTGTTGACTTCTTAACTCATGAAGCTCTCTAAATTGACCAATCCGCTGCATGGGATTGAATGAAGCAGTTTCAAGGTATTGGTTGATATCCTCTTCACTCTCAATTTGAACTGCTTGCTCATGAGCAGCTTCTAACTGAATTGCGCGCACTGCCGCAGCATTCATCTGAAGTAAATGGGAGATGTTGGGGTCAGCCATCTCTTTTTCTATATCATGTCAACCTAAGTTTTGTAAAAGAACAATTCTTGTAATGATTCACATACCTCTTCGGAGTATCAATTTTATGAATGTCAAAAAGAGCTGTCTACTCAACTTACATTTTGGCAATCCATTCAAGACCGTCCTATCAGTTACGACGACATCCTTGAGCTACTGGAAGAAATCGAAAGTGGAAGTATTTACGATGGCAGTCCCGAACAGATGGGACGCATCAACCAGTTTTTTGCTATTTTGGCTCAACAAGGCATTTTTCCTCACGAAGAGCCACAAATATCTGATGTGTTAAATCAAGATATTCAAACTCTTTTAAACTTTTCCGATCCATTTCTTCAAAGCGAACATTGTTTAAGTGAAAATTACGCTGTCATTCCTGCAGTTTATTATTGCGATTATCACAGTTATAAATACGACTTATGCAGAAGTAGAATAAAAAAAGCATGGGATAACACAAGGCATTTTGTTAAAGAACATAAAAAAGAAATCTTGATCGGTGCTGCGATTGTTGTCGCTGTAGCCGTAACCGTTACAGTTGTAGTAATGACATGTGGGACGACTAGTGGTGGAGCTGCTGCTGTTGCAGAAGCTATAGCAGGTCTTTCACAATTGGAAGATACTGACCATTCTCATGAGAACAACAAAAAAAAGACGAATCACGCCCCTTACTCTATAGAGACAAAAGAAGGAGCAAGGTCTCCAATGATAGTAACGAGTTCAGAAACACCTTTATTGCGAGAGATTATAGAAGATCAGATCTCTTCCTTCAGAGAAATCGTCTCTGAAAATATGGCGAACAAAAAAGCACAATTTGCGCCCGTTGGGAGTTTGGGTTTTCTAACACAAGTTCGTGATGCAGGTTCTTATTTTGCTCACGAGACCTTTGACATGGTCACAAACATTGTTTCGGAAGTTCCTCGACTAATAGAAGAAATGCACAATTTTTCAGAAAAATTTTTGCCTATCTCTAAAATGCCTTCTTCTTCTCAAAATGTAGCTTGGAACCCAGTCAGCCCTGTAAAACGTTTTGAAGATAGTACGGATTCTGGACATCGATTTATTGACAAGATGTTTAATACTGAACAAGCAAAGTTCTACACTCAAGAAGCACAAGAAAACTCGCCCGGTGATCTTTTCACATATGCAGTTCTTCCCCCTCCAGGAACTCTTTCAGGAGCCTCTGTAGTCGGAGAGGGAAGACTTGCTATTACTCAATGCAATTCTACATGGGGATGGAAAATTGGTGATCCGATTCAAAATAGAACTTGGTGGGGAGGGCAGCCAAAATGGTCGACAGTTAGGCAACGCCATTGGAAAAATAGAGCCTTAGAATTAAAATCGAAACAAAACTCTAAATTTAATAAGGAAGATGTCCAAAGAATGGAGAATGGTTTGGCTCCTCAGAGATATAATGATTTAACTGGCAAAGTGGAGAGTATGGAGCTACATCATATTCCGCCTTAAAGAGAGGGTGGATTGTTTGATTTTGAGGAGCTTTGGCCAGAGGAACATCAGCTGAAAGACCAATTTCGAAGGTTAGGAAGATAATTATGCCTGAATTTGAAAGTCTGTTCAGAGAAGCTAAAGGAAATCCAGTTCAATATAAAGGGTTTGAAATTAAACGAATTGATAAATTTCCTGTAAAAAATGGAGATGTTCTTGTTTGTTCTATTGAGCACGCTATTGAAAAATTAGAATATCTTCAAGGGTTCTGCATTGATGTCACAGGTCACTGTGAGTTAAATGGACAGATCTGCAGGGAAGGCAAAGGAATTCGGATGATTTTCTGGTATGGACATACTCCACCAGAGTTTAAGTTAAAAATATTTACCAAGTATGATTTTGTTGTTATATATAATATTTGCGAAGTTGACAATTCATTTATTGCTAGTGACGAAAGTGGAAACTGTATAAAAAAACATTCGAAATATATAGATGCAAAATACAATGGCGCAGCAATGATTGTTGAGGAAATAGAGGGAGGGAGACGGTACAGATGTAGTGACACTTCCTCAGCAGAAAAATCATTTCCTTTTAATGACATCGTCTTCACCGTTAAAAAGATCTAGTATTAAGAATTAGTAACTATTCAAACGCTTTAGTATTGATTTTAAAACAATAGACTTGAGTTCAGTAAGACCGGATTTTGGAATGGCCGCATAGCATGCCTGTTGGATTTCAAGGCTAGCCATTCCAGAAACGGACATCGCCAGTGGAGCGGAAGCGGAACGCGGACGATGCGTGGTAAGTTTAGACAGCACTGGCTGGAACGCATATCTCCAGTTGAGAGCTGTGAAGAAACTTCATGTCAATTGGACGCGTCCGAGGGGTTGGATTCTGACTTCGGGGACGATCTCTTGGAAAGAGATGACGGGAAGATCGGGAAATTCCATTTCGATGAGTTTGCGGACAAAACGCCTTACGTCGATTCCTGTGAGAAGAACGGGGGGCTGACCTCCGGGCGGTGTGGGTTGGAGCGTGGAACGGACGGCGTGGATGATGAGCTGCACAGAATCGGGATCGAGTGCAAGATAAGAGCCAGCAGAAGTTTGCTTGACAGCACCGCGCACGATATCTTCAATTTCTGGATCGAGGAGATAGACAGAGAGGACAGATTGCCCAAGAGAGTATTTATAGCTGATGTAGCGTTTGAGTGAGGAGCGGACATATTCTGTGAGGAGAACGGTGTCTTTTTCTGTTTGCGCCCATTCGCCAAGCGCTTCTAAGATCGTGCGAAGATCTTTGATGGAGATCTGCTCTTGCACAAGTCTGCGGAAAATTTCGGTCAGCTTTTGCAAAGGGACAAGGCGAGTCACTTCCTTGACAAGATCGGGGAAGGATTTTTCAACAAATTCAAGGATCGCTCTAGCTTCTTGGATTCCAATGAATTCACTTCCATATTGGCGATAGAATTTAGAGAGGTGGAGGATGATCACTTCTAAACCTGTCCAGAAGCGAATATTGGCTTTTGTTAAGACGTTTTGGTACTTTTCATCCACCCAAAGAGCGGGCATTCCTAAACTCCCCTTTAATGCGACAAAGGGGAGATTATAGCGCCTTAACGTCTCTTCTGTTTCATTGGTCAGAAGGTGCTTTAAGAGGATTTTTCCCCGAATGATTGGCACTTCATTGAGATGGACGGCATATTCACCTGGTTCAAGAGAAAGGGACTCAGTCCTTACGTGAACACCGGGAAAACGGACACCGAGATCTTGATAAAGGGCGTGGCGCATCTTCGGAATCATCTGATCGATGAAAGTCGCCCCTTGTTTATCTTTCTTAAGGAGTAAAGAGATTGCCGATCCTATTTCTAAGACAACGGGGAGAGTAAGAGCGTAGTCTTCTGTACCGGCGCCAGCAATTGCGTGACCGGGAACTTCTGTATCGATGGGTCCAACACCTGCTGCTGCTTTTGCTGCTGTTTTTCGAGAAGCTGCCCAGAAAAAATAGCCTAAAGACCCGATGATGGCGAAAAGGATGAGGAAGGACCATGCGGGAAAGCCTGGAATCCAGGCCATGAGAAAGAGGACGCCGCCAGAGATCATGAGAGCTTTTGGTTGTTTTAGAAGTTGCTCTGAAATCTCTTTTCCGAGATTGGAGTCTTTTTTTTCACTTGAGACGCGCGTTGTAACGATACCTGCGCAAATGGCAATCATCAATGAGGGGATTTGGGTGACAAGACCATCCCCGATAGAGAGGAGGGTAAATGTTTTTGCTGAAACATCGAGCGGCATGCCGAGCATCACATTTCCGATAATAAGGCCCCCAACGATGTTGATGAGCGCGATGACAATGCCTGCGATCACATCCCCTTTGACAAATTTCATCGCACCATCCATCGCACCATACAGTTGGCTCTCTTTTGTCAGCCCTAACCGAAGCTCTCTTGCCTGCTGTTGGTCGATTACGCCGGCTCGCACGTCAGCATCGATTGACATCTGTTTGCCGGGCATGGCGTCTAAGGTAAAGCGAGCGGCAACTTCAGCTACCCTCTCAGCTCCCTTTGTCACCACGATAAACTGAACAATTGTGATGATTAAGAAGACAACACCCCCAACGATGTAGTTCCCCCCGACGACGAAGTTTCCGAAGGCGAAGATGATGTGTCCTGCGTTTGCGTGGAGGAGGATCTGGCGCGTAGAGGAGATGTTTACCCCTAAACGAAAAAGAGTGGTGATGAGGAGAAGCGAAGGGAAGATCGAGAGTTGGACTGCTTTTTGAATATAGAGAGCGACAAAGAGGATGGAGATCGAAACGGCTAAGTTAATCGAAATGAGAATATCGATTGTATTGGGAGAGACAGGGAAGATCAGCATCATGATGATGCTGATGACCAAAGCTGCCAGCATTAAATCGCTAGAATTTCCGATTGCAGCGAGCATTTTGTCGCTGCCTAATCTACGGACGAGCTGTCCAAAAAACTTATTCACCGAAAAAGCTCCTGATTGACGTCTGGGTTATTTTCAAGGGCTTCGATCCACTTGATGATCTCTGCAACAGCTGGATAGAATTCCTCTGGGATATATTCAGAAATTTTCCCCTTTGCATATAAATTCCGCGCTAGATCCACATTTCGCATGATTGGGATATTGTTTTCGACCCCTATTTTAATGATTTGACTTGCGATAGCTCCAACTCCCATTGTCAAAATACGGGGTGCAGGCTCTTCTTCTCTATTATATTTAAGTGCGACTGCGATGTGAGTTGGGTTTGTAATGATGGCTCTTGCTCTTTTTGCAGCAGAAGGCCCCTCTTGGTAGGCGATCTCTCGAAACATCTCTCTTCGCCTTCCTTTGATCATCGGATCGCCTTCTGTATCTTTATACTCTTGCTTCACCTCAAACTTCTGCATCATCATCTCTTTTGCGAAGTTCTTTTTTTGGAAGGCAAGGTCAAATAGGGCGATCAAAAGAAAGAAGATCCCCACTTGGATTGTTGTATTGATGAGGAAGTCGTAGACGATCATCGCGCTTCCTAAGACAGGGAGCATTGTTGTGGAAACAATCTGAGGGATCGATCGCCAGATGATGAGAAAGATGATGAGGGCTGCACCACTGATTTTGGCAATCGATTTTAAAAGCTCAACAAGTGTTTTGATTTTGAATTTCTGCTTGATCCCTTCGATGGGGTTGAGTTTTTTCAAATCGAATTTCATCGCTTCAAAAGAAAAAACAGGTCCAACTACAAGAAAGCTGACCAAAACGCCCACCAAAGAGACGAGCAACATGATCGGGAAGCTCGTTGCCAAAATAAGATTGAGGCTTTCTCCAAAATAACCGACAGCGCGATTTGTAAAATCAGAGCCAACGGTTGGAACAGAGCGCAAAATCGAGAGAAAAAAGGAGGCGATCTGATTGAAGAAAAAGCCCATCATGGCAAGCGTTCCCCCCATTGAAACGACAAAGGTGATCGCTGCAGGAACGTCTTGGATTTTGGCTACCTGTCCCTTTTTACGCGCGTCTTTTAATTTTTTCGGGGTTGCCTTTTCGGTCTTTTCTGCCAAGCCAAGTTCTCCAGAGGGGCGTATGCCAAACGCAAATGAATATAATTTGCGTTGGCCACAACTAGGAGTGTACTGAAGTGAGCAGTTAAAGTACTAGTCTCGAAGTTAAAAAGGGGTTTCATTTCTGGATCGAGATCTTTGACTTGAAGGGGGAGTCCACGTTTCAA
>DATECD010000169.1:0-8591 GCA_035287065.1 Chlamydiales bacterium
TGATGGAGTACTTTATTTCTACTCACGGCGCTCGTAAAGGACTTTCCGATACAGCATTGAAAACGGCTGACTCAGGGTATTTGACCCGCCGTCTTGTCGATGTTTCGCAAGATGTGATTGTCACTCGCGATGATTGCGGAACTCTCAACGGGATTGAGGTGTGTGCGATTAAGCAAGGGATGGAAGAACTTCTTCCATTAAAAGATAGAATCTATGGCCGTACAGTGCTTGAAGATATCTACCTCCCAGGCGATTCGACAAAAATACTTGCCCACGCAGGTGATGTTCTCACAACGCTCCAAGCAGAGGCAATTGACGATGCGGGAATTGAAACGATCCGAATTCGCTCCGCATTGACTTGCGAAAGCAAAAGAGGGATTTGTGCAAAATGTTACGGTCTTAACTTAGCTACTGGTAACTTAGTCGGGATGGGTGAGGCAATCGGAATCATTGCAGCGCAGTCCATCGGTGAACCAGGAACGCAGCTTACGATGAGAACGTTCCACTTGGGTGGTATTGCTTCTGCTGGAGCAACTCCAGAATTCTCAGCCGAACAAGATGGCATTTTAGTCTATATGGGTCTACGTGTTGTGCAAAACGAAGAGGGGCAATGGCTTGTTTTGAATAAGAACGGCTCTCTTCAAGTTGTGCGTGACGAGGGAAGAACTTTAGACGATTATAAGAAGCTTTTAAGCAACAAGTCTATTGAGCCTCTTCAAACGTGTACTGTTGAACCTGGAACAAAGATCCTTTTCCAAGATGGAGCAAAACTTAAAGGGAAAACGAAGATTGCTCATTGGGAACAACATAGCTATCTCATCATCTGCGAAAGACCTGGTTACGTCAAATATGAAGACCTTGTCGAAGGGATCTCTACACAAAGAGAGGTAAATAAGCAGACAGGACAAGTAGAGTTGATCGTGAAGCAGCACCGAGGGGAATTGCACCCACAAGTTGTGATCTACGCCGACTCTGATTGCACTGAACTAGTTGGTACTTATGCGATCCCAGCGAGTGCTGTCATTGCAGCAAGAGAGGGACAATTTGTCTCTGCAGGGATGGTGCTTGCGAAGCTGCCTCGAGGAGCGATCAAGACGAAAGATATTACCGGGGGACTCCCTCGAGTTGCTGAACTTTTTGAAGCCAGAAGGCCGAAAGAGGCAGCAGAGATTGCTAAGATCGATGGAGTTGTTGACTTCCGCGGTGTTCAAAAGAACAAACGGATTGTGGTTGTACGCGATGAGGCAACAGGTATGGAAGAGGAGCATCTCATTCCTCTAACAAAACACTTGATCGTTCAAAAAGGAGATCAAGTCGTGAAGGGCCAGCAACTCACGGATGGTCTTGTTGTCTTGCAAGAGATCCTCGATATTTGCGGTGTGCGTGAATTGCAAAAATATCTTGTCAACCAAGTGCAAGAAGTCTATCGCCTCCAAGGGGTAGATATTAATGACAAACACGTTGAGATCATCGCGCGCCAGATGCTGCAAAAAGTTCGCATCACAGACCCAGGTGATACCATCTTCCTACACGGAGAAGATGTGGATCGCAAAGTCTTCCACGAGCAGAATCGGAAAACAATCGAAGATGGTGGAAAGCCTGCTGCTGCAGCCCCTGTCCTCCTCGGTATCACGCGCGCTTCTTTGGGAACAGAGTCGTTTATTTCAGCGGCCTCATTCCAAGAAACTACGCGAGTGCTTACAGAAGCCGCATCAGAAAGTAAAGCTGACTATATGCTCGATATGAAGGCGAACTTGATTATGGGACATATGATTCCAGGAGGAACTGGATTTGAGTACCATAAACGGGTGAACAAATTCATTGAAGCGCAGACTGTTGAGCAACTTGAGATCGACTTTACAAGCGAAGCAACTGCCGTCATATAAAGAAAATTGAGGTAACCAGCCCCCGAAACGGGGCCTTTGGTTACCTCAAATTTATTGGTAATGTTTACAGTTTTTGAGTGAGGATCTGCTCTAGTTTGATGAGGTCTTTGCAGAAGTTGCGAATTCCTTCAGATAGTTTTTCTGTTGCCATCGCGTTGTCATTTAGAAGATAGCGGAAAGCTTTTTCATCGAGCGTTATTTTCTCGATATTGCAACTTTGCGCTTTTTTCGGGTCCAGTTTTCGAGAAACTGGGTCGGAAGAAGATTGGAGCTCTTGAAGCAGCTGAGGAGAGATTGTGAGGAGATCGCAACCTGTAAGTTCTAAGATCTCTTCTTTGTTGCGAAAGGATGCTCCCATAATCTGCGTCTTTATTCCAAATTTTTTGTAGTAATTGTAAATGCTTGTGACAGATTGAACGCCTGGATCTTCAGCGGGGGGATAAGAGGCAACTCCCTCATTTTTTTTGTACCAATCCAAGATTCTACCGACAAAAGGGGAGATAAGGGTTGCTCCCGCATCAGCACAGGCAATTGCCTGGGGAAGGCTAAACATGAGTGTCATATTGCAATGGATTCCCTCTTTTTCAAGTTGCCGAGCAGCGAGTGCACCTTCCCAAGTCGATGCGAGTTTAATCAAGATCCGTTTGCGATCAATCCCTGCAGCTTCGTAAAGGGCAATCAGTGTGTGTGCCTTTGCAATACTTGCATCTTCATCAAAAGAGAGCCTTGCATCCACTTCTGTAGAGACACGTCCAGGGACAAGTTTTAAGATCTCTATGCCAAAGTTAACAAAGACTTTATCGAGCGCATGTGTAAGAGGATTTCCAGACTGTTTTTTTGCATATTGGATTGCATCATCAACAAGGCCCTTGTAATCAGCTTTTTGAGATGCTGCATAGATTAAGGAGGGGTTTGTTGTGGAATCTGTGGGATGATATGCTTTAATACTTTCAAAATCGCCAGTGTCAGCTACGACGGTTGTGTATGCTTTAAGTTGATCGAGTTGATTCATTTTCCCTCCAATTTCGAAAAGAACTTTGTAAACGGATAGGGTTCTAGTCGCTGCATAAACCCATCTAAAAGAATATCGATTTTTTCCCCATCTTGCAATGTCTTAATCATTGTAGATGTTAGGGAATCGGGGAGGCGAAGACGCATTCCCCCCTCTAATAAAGGGAGCCATTCTGAAAAGCGTTCATCTCCGACCGAATAAATAAATTCAATCTCATGAGGGCGTTCCTTAGATGGGATAAAGTGATGTTTGGTGAGGTAGGCAAAGCCTGTGATTCCCGACTCGGTTGCAAGAAATTCTATGTGTAAGGGGCAGTTGGGGTCTTGCGTGACCAAGCGAGAGGATTGGAATGCCTTATCACGTGCTGCAATGGAATCTAGCTGCCAAAAGGGAGTGGAGGTGGTACAGCTAGTTGCAAAAATTAAGAAAAGAAGGGAAGTTTTTTGGGTCAATGGTTGTAAGTTCCTGTATTTGTTGAGATGATAACTACACCGACAACTGCTGTAACTAACGCGCTTCCCGCAAAAACCCAATTTTTCCAAGTACTTGAGGAAGAAGCTTCAACTGCTTCCATGGAGGCAGCTCCTACTTCTTCTTGAGCAGAAAGAGAAAAACAGAAAAAAAGAAATAGGGTCACTGGAAATGAAATTTTTCTCATAGTGGGCCTCCTTTTCGGAGACTACCTCTGAATATAGCTTCTGTCAATTTTTGCGTGTGATTGGGGTGGTTTCTAATTGATCTTCAGGGAATTATGTTCCTGGGATATTTTTTCTAGGCCATTTTTAAGCATTAAGAGTTCCCAATGTTTTCCCATAGAAGGAGACTGCTCGGCAACAATTTTTTGGAAACTTTGGATATTCTGAGCGCGCAGTTGATCGGTGTATTCTTCACCCATTTGCTGCGTCAGATGGGCAAAAAAAGTTTCAAATTTTTCCCTTGAATCGGGAGAAAGTGGGCTTAAGAGGCTTTCAGAAAGGGAAAAGGAGCGGAAAATTTGAAAAAAACGGGGCTGCTCTTTCATGTAATCCGCTTTGCTTGCTGCAGCTGTGATGATATAGGCTTTACTCTCTTTAAGTAAGATTAGCTGAAGCATTTTCATTTCCCCAATGGGAAGTTTTTTGGCAATTTCTGTAAGTCTACCCGTTCCTGCTTGAGTTGAAAATTTTCCAAGATCACGCCAAGTGGTATCTGGTTCTGCTTGATGGATCGCTTTCACAGCCTTAAGATACTCTTTTTCTGAGACATCGACCTCTTCAACAGAGAGATTGACTGAAGGGCGTAGATCTGTAGAGCCTTTTCCCAAAAAAGCAATTTGGAGGAAGGGAGAGTGATCTTTCGGAAGTGCAGGTTCCCATTCGCTTGGCGGCTTAAAGATGGGGATATATTGACTAGAAAAGGGTTTCGAGGCACTTTTTTGCGCGCTTCCTGATTCCTCAAGCTGTTTTGGAGCAGTTGTCGCATGAAGAAAAACAAGAGCTAGGAGAAAGTTGAACATCAACATTAGTGAGACGAACTTCCGTTATGCTCATTTGAGCTTGTATTATTTGGAATTAAAGCGCAAAGGGTAGCAATCCCAATGCCTAATCCTAATCCCCAGCCCATGATAGAAAGAGCCGTAGCATCCCTTGATCCATAACCAGAAGCTGCACCCTTCCCTCGATACGAAGAGCTTGCGCGCCCTGTCAGTTCCGGTTCTTGTGTGAAGCCGGCAGCAAGGTACAAACTTAAGAAAAAAACGAGGAGTATCTTGGACGACATCGCGAATCCCCCTACCTTTTTTTCGCATATCCGATAGTTTCGGTCAACTGCTTGAAAGAAAGGAAGGGGGTATCTCGTTTAGTGCGAGAAGGTAGAAGGTGAGTTTGACGCAGAGGCTGCTGTAATGCCAACAACTGTTGCAAGAACAGCAAGGCATCCAAGACCTACACCCCAAGCCGCATCAGAAGTATAACCTGCTTGAGTGCCGGCATTTGCACCTTTTCCTGTGTCTTGAGCAAAAGCTGCATTGCTACCTAACATTGCAACAACACCCATCAAAAACGCTATTTTTTTCATCGATATCTCCAAGGTTGAACTTGATTATCTCCAGGCATTTGCCTGAAACTCCCCTTATACAATTTTTTTTTATTTTTTTGCTAACAAATCTCAGATCCTTTTGACAGTGAAGAAATTAAACACTAAGAATGGGAAAAAAATAACAGGATGGCAGGATGAACAGGATGAAAGATTTAGAGAGTTTCCTCCGTCGAAACTGGCAATAAAAAAGCAACCTTTGCTTAAGTCACCTGGGGACTAAAACTTTTACGGGTGGAAAAAAAAAGGAATGGGGATAGAATAGAGTTGTTTGTTTGGAGAGATCGATGAAGGGATTGGACACAGGAAAAGATAAAATCCAGAGGATCTGTGATGCGTTGAGGAAGGAAACCCTTGAACCTGCTCATATTGAGGCAAAAGAGATCGTCGAGAAGGGGCAAGCTCAAGCGCAAGAATTGATTGCCGCAGCGAAAAAAATGGCTGAAGATCTTGTCAGTGAAGCGGAAAAAGAGATTGCTGAAAAGAGAAAGGTATTTGAGACGTCTTTACAGCTTGCCTGCCGTCAAGGGGTTGAAAAACTAAAAAGTACAATTGAAAAAGAAATTTTTGACCAGTATCTCTCAGATATCCTAGCAAAAGAGATGGGAGATCCTCAAGCGATCGCAAAGATCTTGGAAACATTTTTCCAGATCCTTCGGGAAAAAGGGATTGAGGATGAGTTTGTCATACAAATTCCAAAATCGGTTGCTCCAAGACAAATCTCTGCTTTAGTAGCTGGGAAAATGGTGGAAAAGTTGGAAAAAGGATCCATCCTTCTTGGCGAGTTTGCAGGGGGCGTCCAAATTCAGATGCAAGAGAGGGCGATTACGATCGATATCTCAGATGAGGCTGTGCATGAAATTATCGCTTTCTATATCAGAAGAGACTTCCGTGAACTGGTGTATAAGAAATAGATGAGCAGTTACTATTATGTTTTACTCTCTTTGCCTCCATTGTCCTTCAAAGTGCAGCCTGATCTTTCTTTTGCAGTTCTTAAAGATACGTTATCTTTAAATCTAACAGCAAATGAGATGAAGCACGTCTCTTCTCTTTTTGAGGAGATCGATCTTTATAATATGAAGGCTTTTTGGCAAGGGCTTCCATTAGATGAACGGGGGAGTCTTGACTTGCACCTTGTAGAAGAGGCCCTTTTAGTTCGGGTAGGATTGCCCACTTATCTCATCGACTACATAGACAAATATGAAAATGTAAAAGAGAGAATTTCCCATTTTTATGAGGTGCTTGCAGCTTTTTATCGTGAAAAAGAGGAAGAGGAGAGTGGGTTTTTGAAAGAGTGGTTTTCATTTAAAAGAAAATTGCGACTTTTTTTGACCGCTTTAAGAAGTAAATTGTTAGGGAGAGATTTGGCAAAAGAGCTTCAGTTTGAAGATCCTACAGATCCAACAGTTGCTTTTTTACTTGCGCAGAAAGATACTACAGATATTTTTCTTCCCCCTGGATGGGAATCTCTAAAAATCCTATTTGTAGAAAATGGACGAGATCCAGAAGAATTAAACCGAGCCATTTTGCAGTTTCAGTTTGAGAAAGCCGAGGAATTTGAGGAACAAATGGGACCTTTTTCTCTCGGGCAGGTGCTCGCATATATCGCAAAGTTTCTTATCCTCCAAACTTGGTTTGCGCAGGGAGATTGGGAAAAAGGTCGTTTTGCAGTGGAAGAGTTAATGAAATATGGATAAAGAAAAAGCATCGGGTTTTGTTGTTGAAGCTTTTGGTAACCTTTTGCATGTTCGCTTTGAAGGGGCGATTCGGCAAGGGGAGGTCGCAACTGTTCAGTTAAGCGATGCGCCGCTTCTTGCTGAAGTGATTGAAATTGTCGGCAATGAAGCAAAGCTACAGGTTTTTGAAGATACAAGAGGGATCAAACTGAACACGAGAGTGCAGTTTGCAGGGCACCTTTTAGAAGCAGAGCTTGGGCCCGGGCTACTCACCTCCATTTTCGATGGATTGCAAAACCCTTTAGAAAAAGTTGCGGAAAAGATAGGAATGTATCTTTCTCGTGGAGTGTACATTCTCCCTTTAGATCGCCAAAAGAAATGGGATTTTGTCCCCCTTGCAAAGGTGGGGGATCAGCTCACACGCGGTGAGGCGATCGGGTTTGTAATGGAGGGTCGATTTAAACATTTGATCATGGTCCCTTTCTCTTTTTTTGGAAGGGTAAAAATGACAGATATTGCATCGAGTGGGAGTTACACAATCGATGCAATCATTAGTAAGGGAGAAGACGAAAAAGGGCACTCATTCACATTCACAATGGTGCAAAAATGGCCAGTGAAGAGCGCTTTGATCGAGGGGCGCAAAGTGAGCCCTACTCGTATGATGGATACGGGTTTAAGAATTCTTGATACGCAGTTTCCTGTACTAAAAGGGGGGACCTTCTGTTCACCTGGCCCTTTTGGTGCTGGAAAAACCGTCATGCAGCAGCACCTTTCTAAATATTCTGATGTAGACATTGTGGTGATTGTCGCTTGTGGTGAGCGCGCGGGGGAAGTGGTAGAGGTTCTTCGTACATTCCCAGAACTTGTCGATGCGCATACAAATGAGCCGCTCATGCAAAGAACGGCGATGATCTGCAATACCTCATCTATGCCGGTTGCTGCAAGAGAAGCCTCTGTCTACATGGGGGCAACAATTGCCGAATACTATCGGCAAATGGGGCTTGATGTACTTTTACTTGCTGACTCCACTTCTAGGTGGGCACAAGCGATGCGCGAGATGTCGGGAAGACTTGAAGAGATCCCAGGAGAGGAGGCATTTCCCGCTTACCTTGCCTCGCGAATTTCCGCTTTTTATGAACGCGCGGGTGTATTAGAGCTGAAAAATGGAAATTTGGGTACCCTCACAATTGGCGGAACAGTCTCTCCTGCGGGTGGAAACTTTGAAGAGCCTGTTACACAAGCCTCGCTTTCTGTCGCAGGAGCTTTTCATGGCCTTTCTCGAGAGCGCTCCGATGCGAGAAGATACCCTGCTATTGATCCACTGATCTCTTGGACGAAGTATCTGGAACAAGTGGGGAAATATCTGGATAAATACTATCCAGGATGGGCTGAGCGAGTTCGTAAATCTGCAGCGATCTTGAAAAAAGGGGATGAAATTGGGAAGAGGATGGAAGTTGTCGGCGAAGAGGGAATTTCTGCTGATGATCTGATTATCTTCCTTAAGTCTGAACTTTATGAATTTAGTTATTTGCAACAAAATGCCTTTGATAAAGAAGATTGTTATTCTCCTTTGGAGAGGCAAATTGAGATGTTCCGCTTGATTCAACGCATTTTTGATGCGAAATTCCTTTTTGCAACGCATGATGAAGCGCGCAGTTATTTTCTTACCCTTCAAAATGAGATGAAGAATATCAACTTCCTTCCCTTCCGTTCCGTCTTGTATACGGATGCTTTGAAGGCAGTTGAAGCCAAAATTAAGGAGAGGGAATGAGAAAAATCTACGACCGAATTATCGACATGCGGGGGAATCTCATTACCGTTGCGGCAGAAGGAGTCTCATTAGGTGAAGTGGCGCTTGTTCGCAGGAAAAATGGGACATCGACATTTGCCTCAATTTTGCGCATTGACCGCGAAGAGGTAACCCTCCAAGTTTTTGAGAGCACA
>DATECD010000170.1:0-3718 GCA_035287065.1 Chlamydiales bacterium
CCCCTCCCCTCTGCCCCATCTGCCTCGACCCCTTCACCCCTGGAAACCCGGAACATCCCTTACATGACAACATCCACCCCATCCATTTGCCTTGCCTGTACGATACCATTAAGCATTTGGGAGCAAAATTCATTCCAGACAAACTCCGCTGCCCCCTTTGTCGAAAAAGAGTGCGCAAAGTCTTTGAAGAGTCGGCCGACAAGATTACAATTCAAGACCCGGGGAAAGCGATTCTTGAAACCATCCGTCACTCTAAATTTGTTTTACGTGCATTAGAAATAAATGCTCCTCAAGCAGCTCAAGAGCTAATTGCGGACGCTGATTTTCTCTCTCAATCCTGTCGCAATGACGCGCTTATCAAAGCTTCCAGCAAAGGGTATCTTGAAGTGGTCCAAGCTATTTTGGCCAAACAATCAGCTCCAATCTCTGTAGACATTTTTCGATCAACAGTCCAAATCGCGTATCAAAATGGCCACGAGTCCATTGTGAAAGCCCTGCTAAACCATCTAATACTAGAAGAAGAAGACGACGCTCCCCTTTTAAAAAAACAGAAACCAAATCCACAAACACCCCAGCATCAAACAGCGCTGGAGCTTACCTTCTCTAATACCACTATCTCATGGTAAGTTTTCAGATAATCGGTCAACAGCAGCGCAGTCAACGCCTCTAAATCCACCGGCTTAAAATGGCGAAAGTTAGAAAAGCCGTGATACCAATACAAAGCCGCCTCGAACATCTCACCAACCGCCGAGCTTCCTCGCACAAATGGCATCGCATGCGCTAGTTCATATCTAAACAAGCCTACGCGATTTTTCAATTCCTCGAGCGATTCCTCCTTGGAATTCCACAGCACAGCTTGCTCAAAGATCTTAGCGACGTCTTTTAGAGTTTCTTCAATCTCGAATAGATCGTGATGAAGGATCACCATCGTAGCACATCTTTTCATCCGATCGAATACGTTTTCTTGATCATCCCAAGAGAGCCACGTCAAATACTGAGACAAAACGCGCATCTTCCCATTGATTTCTAGTTCGGATGTCCCAAGAATGTATCCATTGTAAAGACAAGTCTGCCCCTTCACTGCCGGAAAATATACATTGTTGTAATATAATAAAGCGCACATTCTTTCTCGCTCATACAGAGCAGGTTGGCGCTCCTTTAGATCCTTTAACAACCTTCTATCTGTGATCGCCTCTATTTTGATCTTCTCTTCTACCGGTTCTTTTTTAGATCGAAACTCTGGCTCGACCCCTAAAGGGATGCACCACTTTTGCTCCACGATATCCCGCTGTTCAAGAACTCGTATCTGAAAACGAGAGCATCGTCCAAGGGACTTGTCTTGCAAGATTCTGGCCGTTTGACGTTCTGCACCTAGATACATGTCTAGGAAGTGTTGATGAACGCTGTCGATGATTTTTTGATTGTATTCTTTATATTGAGCCCCTAATGCAGTAAATTCACAGGGAACTGTTTCGTCTTCCCGCCTTTTACCAAACGTCTCTGCATTGAGCGTTTGATGATCTTGCGCGATTTGCCGCCGAAGCTTTCCTAGATCTTCTAAGCATCGAAAGAAAAAGGCTTGCAAGTCGTTCTTTTTGGATGGGAGTTCTTTGACGATTTCCAGAGTCGCCTGGGTCGTTCTTTTAATATAATCTTCCTGCTGATTTCCATAACGTCCAGGCCATTTAGACTCGACATAACTGCAAGTGGCGGAAGTGGTTGGAGAAACCATGTTTAAACCCTAGGAATCTAGTTAATTTAACAAAAGTTATAACAAAATAATCAATTATAAACAACTACATAAATTATTTAATTGAAAGATGTTGTTGATGGGGGAGAAGCCCCAGTCTATCACACACACGCTATATAAAAAGCGAAGAAATATGCCAATACAGCATAATTCTTGCTAAAAATGATAGCATATGTGCTATATTAAAGAAAAGGATTTACCCATGAATCGACTGGCTATTTCTGAACAACTTCTGATTGAGTCTATTGCACAGGCAGCGGACAATGCCAAGAAAGCTTCAAAAGGTCTCCTGTTGGGGTCTTTGATTAAAATGATCCGCGTGCAGTTGGGGATGTCACAAAAGGTTCTGGCTAAGCGCGCCGGGGTCCCTCAATCGACTATTTCTCGGATTGAAAAAGGAGCAAAAGATTCCAATCTATCAACCCTCAATAAAATTCTCGAAGCTCTTTCTTGCTATCTCGTGATGGTTCCTATGTTGCGCGAACCTCTTGATACGATCCGTCGGAAACAAGCGAAAAAACGGGCCGAAGCGCACATGCGTTATTTAAGAGGAACCATGAACTTAGAAAAACAACAACCTGATTCTCGACTGCTGAATGAACTTTTCAAACAAGAGGAAGAAAGATTATTGCAAGACCATAGCTCAGAGCTTTGGGAGGAATGAGAAGATCATGCGGTTTGAATTTCCAGAAGGGGCCACCCCTTTATCCGATAGCAGCGATCTTCTTATTGACTGGGTCCAAAACATGGAGGATCTGAATCGAGTCGAAGCAGAAAATATTGCCCAGGCTCAGTTAAAATATCTTCGAAGACCCATTAACGATCCTTCTTCCTGGTTTCGCTATTCTGAATTACAAACTATTCATCGTGCAATGTTTGGAAAAGTTTGGGACTGGGCGGGGAAGCCAAGAAAATCGGTCACCTCAATTGGAATTACCCCAGGGCTAATATCTGTACGAATGGCCGAGTTTTGCGAGGAAGTTACCTCTTGGTCAAAGGAACCTATTGAACTGACTTTTTTAGAAAAAAGCGCGCGAGTCCATCATTGCTTAGTTCAGATCCATCCCTTCGAAAATGGGAATGGGCGATTTTCCCGATTGGTTGCGGATCGATGCCTTCTTTCTTGGAAATGTCCCCATCCAACTTGGCCCGACAACCTTTATCGCAAAGGAATTACTCGTCAGCAATATATCGAATCCTTAAAAGCTGCAGATAAATACGATTACAGGCTTTTAGTTGCTATGATGAAGGATTTGGGAGCCGCTGACCCCGACCTCGGCACTCTATTTCAAGATCATTTCTATCGATCCTACATTGATGGGTCAAGAGGTCTAGCCAAAATACGGGCGCTTCTGAGAACTGGAGGCAACCCAAATGACCCTACTGCAAATGGTCATCGAGCTCTTCAGTTGGCGATTCGAGCAAAGATAGATCATCGCACAAAATTTGAGATTTTAAAGCTACTGATTGAACAGGGCGCTGAAGTGGACAGATCCGATAAAAGCAATCTAACTCCTTTTCAAGTCGCTGTATCCCTCGGAGAGAAAGACATTGCTACTTTTCTGCGCTCTAGAGGAGCTCGCCCATTAGCGCCTCCTGGTACAGGTTATGCAAAGTACTACAATCTTTTTCAGCAACTTCCTCCTAACTAAAAAACTGAAGAGGTAGGTCGTTGCCGAAACCATGTACTGTTACTCAAAAAATTCAGTCATTGAAACAGTCTCGGGAGTTTGAGAGGCCGCATAGCCGTTATCCCAGCTCATAGAGACCGTGTCTTCATGAGGAGCAAATAGAAGACTATGCATCGTGATCCAGGCATTCACATACGGAGTGAGCTGGAGTGCATTTTGCATGAGTTTACGCCGATCGAGGTCTTTAATCTGCTGTGCGTCATGCGAAGCAGTACATTTTACAAGATTTCTCCAGAGCAGATTAAAGACCTCGATCGGCGTAAACTCATGCAAAATG
>DATECD010000171.1:0-3989 GCA_035287065.1 Chlamydiales bacterium
GCTTTCACAAGAAAATAACATCGTGAAAGTAAGAGAGACTTTTAGCTACAGGATGCAAGATCTATTGGATCGCACATACTGCTGGAATATGTCCAATCAGCAAGCACAGGAGACTTCTAAATCAAAAGCGAAAGATCTTCCGAAAAACACCTGTCAGCAAGGGGAAAAAGCAATTCACCTTTGGATCGATGGGTTTGGGGATTACCTTTTTCAAAATAACATCTCCTTTGCGGGAACCCATCAAGTTGGTTATCAGACAAATACAGGAGGTGGAGTTGTTGGGCTAGATTACCATTTTGCAGACTATTTCTATGTGGGCGCTTTGGGAGCTTATACAGGATCTGGCACAGAGTGGAAAAAAGACTTTGGGAAAGGGAGCATCAACACAGGATATGGAGGGCTCTATTTTTCTGCTTTAGGAAAAATGTTTTACGGAAACCTTTCTGTGATTGGCGGATGGAGCCATTTTACAGGACATCGCAATATTTTATTCCCAGAAGAGACCTTGACTGCCAACAATGGACATGGAGGCAAGCAAATTCTTTCCCATGCTGATACGGGGGTGAACTTTGGATTTGGAGGATTTAGCGTAAGGCCATTTGATTCCTTTGATTACATCTGTGGATTAGAGCAAAGCTTTACAGAAACAGGAGCTGAAGAGTTTGATTTACATGTGAAGAAAAGCAATGCGATCCTAATCCGCAATGAACTGGGATTGCAATTTTCTAGCTGTTTTTGTTTAGGGAGCTCTAAATGGACCTTTTCACCGAGTATTTCTTGGGTAAGAGAGATCCGTGTAACAGGAGCTGACTATACAGCAAATTTTGTAGACACAGATGCCTCTTTTGAAGTGACTGGCTACTTCCCAAATCGGAATTTGATTGCTCCTGGGGTAATGCTTTCTGGGATGATGATGAACGATTTTCTCTCTTTAGACCTCTACTACAACGGGGAATTTGCTAAGAAATATAACGACAACAGCTTTGGGGGCCAGATCCGCTTCGGCTTTTGATCAGGGCGCTGATCATTAAAAACATTATTTTAACTTATGCTCATAAAGTTGATAAACCTGGCGCTCTCATTGAGAGCGATCCATTAAAAAAAAGTTTACACCTCAACTTTATGAGCAGTTGCAAAAAAAGCTCTTTCTTCACTCCTTTACTTTTTGGGGGAGATCTCTTAATATCTTTAAGTTCCAACTAGGTGAAGGAAGTTTTGTATGTCCTCAGTGAAAAAGAAGCGTCGAGCGAAAATTGCACGACATAAAAGAAAAAAAAGACGTCGAAGAGATCGTCATAAGAAGAGATAAACGATTTCCATGTGGAGCTATCCGAAAGCCTTTGACGTGATTGTCATTGGGGCTGGGCACGCAGGTTGCGAATCGGCTCATGCAGCGGCTAAAATGGGCGCTGAAACCCTTCTTTTGACCATGAATCTCGATACGATCGGGAAGATGAGTTGCAATCCTTCCGTCGGTGGGACTGCGAAAGGGCATATGGTCCGCGAGATCGATGCGCTGGGTGGCTTGATGGGTAAGGTTGCTGACAGGAGGAGCATTCAGTTCCGGATGCTCAATAGTTCTAAAGGGCCCTCTGTACGCTCCCCGAGATCGCAAGCGGATAAAGCGGCGTACGCGCTCGAGATGAAGCACCGTCTGGAGAGGACGCCATTTCTTGAGATCAAACAAGGGACGATTCAGTCACTTGTTGTTGAAAATGGGAAAGTTGCTGGCGTAAGGACGCAAGAGGGGATTGAATACAGGGGAAAAACCGTTGTTCTTTCCTCAGGGACTTTCATGCGTGGGCTTCTTCATATTGGAGAGAGCCGGTTTTCTGGGGGAAGAGGTGGGGATCCCGCTGCAATGGGACTTTCTCCTTATTTAGAAAGCTTGGGTTTTAACTTGGGAAGGCTTAAGACCGGCACGCCACCCCGCATCAATAAAAGAAGTATCGATTTTGCACTATGTGAAGAACAGGCAGGGGATGCGGGAGTTCGGTTCTCCTATGATGAACCTGAAGAGCGGATGCCGCAAATTTCTTGCCACATCACCTACACAACAATAGAAACGCATAAGATCATTCAGCACAGCTTACACCGTTCTCCTCTTTATGTAGGAATAATCCAGAGCGTTGGCCCGAGATATTGCCCTTCTATCGAAGATAAAGTCGTTCGGTTTGCCGATAAAGAGCGACATCAAATCTTTTTAGAGCCTGAAGGGCTAACAACGGATGAGGTGTATGTCAATGGGATCTCCTCATCGCTTCCTTTTGATGTTCAACTTGCCATGATTCGGACGGTAATTGGGCTTGAAAAAGCGGAAGTGATGCGTCCTGCTTATGCAATTGAATACGACTATGTGAAAAGTGATCAGATTTATCCCACTTTGGAAACAAAACTTGTAGAAGGGCTCTTTTTAGCAGGGCAGATCAATGGGACGACAGGTTATGAGGAAGCAGCTGGGCAAGGACTTCTTGCGGGAATGAATGCAGCTCGGAAGGCGCAAGAGAAAGATCCTGTAATTTTGAAACGAAGTGACGCCTATCTTGGCGTGATGATCGATGATTTGATCCGCTTTGAGCTTTCTGAACCCTACCGGATGTTTACGAGCCGAGCTGAACATCGTCTTCTTTTAAGACAAGACAATGCAGATCTCCGTTTGCACCCTTTAGCTTATGAATGGGGGATGATTTCTTCTGAACAGTACCAAAGAACAGTAAAGAAAAAAAAGACAATGGAGCAAGAGATTGCTCGCTTAGAAAAGATCTATAAATGGATCGATGGAAAAAGCGTAACTCTTGCGCAGCTGATTTGCCGCCCTGACTGGACGTTTGCAAAAGCGATGGAAGCCTTTCCAAATGAGGTGCAGGATTGTGGAGAAGAGATCAATGAACAAATTGAGATCGCCCTTAAATATGCAGGGTATATTGAGAGGCAAGAAAGACAAGTTGCCCAATTAGAGGGGCTTGACCGAGTTAAAATTTCGAAAGTTTTTGATTATAGAAAGATTGTGGGGCTTAGAGCAGAAGCTAAAGAGAAATTTTCCCGCTTTACTCCTGAAAATTTAGGACAAGCGTCGCGCATTTCAGGAATCACTCCTGCAGATATTTCCATTCTCCTCATTGCTCTTCAAAAGCGGAGAGAAGATGTTTCACTTTCTTGAATTGCCCGCTCAGACCCCGATTTTTAAACGATTGCAGCTTGAAGAGGCTCTTCTTCGAAGTGATGAGCGGAGTTTTTGCATTGTCCATTTTGGTTCCCCACGTGCCATCGTTATGGGGATTTCAGGGGAGCCTGAGACTCTACTTCATAAAGAGAAAGTGGAAAAAGAAAAACTCCCTGTAATTCGTAGATTTAGTGGAGGCGGGACTGTCATTGTCGATGAAAATACTCTTTTCATTACCTTTATCGCTGCAAAAAAAGATCTCGATGTTGAGCCTTTTCCTGAACCTATTCTCAGGTGGGCTGCCGATCTTTATAAAGAGGCATGGAAAATTCCTGGCTTTACCCTCAAAGAAAATGACTACTGTATCGAGGATCGGAAATGTGGGGGGAATGCTCAGTATATCCGCAAAGATCGGTGGCTTCTTCACACCTCCTTTCTATGGGATTTTGAAGAGAAGAACATGGAAGCGCTGACTCTTCCCCAAAAACAGCCCCACTATCGCCAAAAAAGATCTCATACAGATTTCCTATGTCGATTGAAAGGTTATGGGAAGCATTGGTCGCAATGGGTAGAAGATCTTAAAAAAATGTTAGATGTAAAGCCGCTTTACATAAGCGATCTCAATCTTGAAGAGCTAGAAAATGGATCTCACCGAAAAACGACGCATTTTCTCTTTAATGGATAGAAGAGTCGGTTGCTTTCAGTTTTTCTTGTTTCCAGTCGGTAATCGTACGAAGCTTGGTATCGAAGTTCACTCCAAGTAAGGTAATCGGACGTTTGTCCGATTTGAATTGCATGTAGTACGCTTTTTGGTGGATTTGCTTAA
>DATECD010000172.1:0-4184 GCA_035287065.1 Chlamydiales bacterium
ATCGATATTGCAGGGAGAATCATTCGTCCCGATCTCATCATCCGCCTTCCTGGACAAAGGCAGATTGCAGTCGATGCGAAAACGCCTCTGAATGCCTTTTTGGAGGCGGCAGATGTGATTGATGAAGATCTTCGCAAGAAAAAGCTTCAGGAACATGCAGTCAGTTTACGAAAGCACATGAAAGAGCTTTCTGCTAAAGAGTATTGGAAGCAGTGTGATCTATCACCTGAGTATGTGATCCTTTTTCTACCTGCAGAGAGTTTTTTTAGCGCTGCTTTACAAGTAGATCCTTCGCTTATCGAATCGGGTGTAGATCAAAATGTCCTTTTTGCAACTCCCACAACGCTCATTGCAATCCTGCGGGGGATTGCGCTCAGTTGGAAACAGGAAAATCTTTCAAAAAGCGCTCGTGAAATTTCACAACTTGGCCAAGATCTTTATGAGCGGATCGGTATCTTTTGCGAGCACTGGAATAAAGTGGGAAGGCAGCTCAATCTTGCAGTTGATAGCTTCAATCAAAGTGTTGCCTCTTTAGAGTCTAGAGTCCTTGTGAGCGCAAGGAAACTGAAAGAGACCAACCAGCTTCAAAAAGAGCTCCCAGATCCCTCTCAGATCGAGCAAATCGCAAGATCCCTTACATCTACTGAATAGATTCTATTCCGCAACTTCTAAGACAAAATAGGCGGGAAAGGCAAAGTGGTTATTGGGCCGAGGAGCGGCGAGTATAGACACATTTTTTCCTACATAATCTGTAAGATCAATATGCGTGCTATATAAATAGGAGTAGGTGCCATCATTTTGGCATAGGAGGAAATCACCGGGGCGATCGCGGACGGTTTGGTCGTAAGATTCAACAATTCCAGAGATGGCACAGGCATTTACTGTTTGCTCTAAATAGAAGTCATTTACATTTTTTCCTGAGTGAAAAGCAGTCCAGCTCAAATAGAGTGACTCTTCAAGCGTGTCCCAAAGATGCATGGTGGAAGCTTGTTTTTGTGGGGTCATTTTACTCCAGATTTGCTGAGTGGGCGCTTGGATGAGATCTCGATTTTCTTCGCGGTGTTTGGCAACTAAAGCTTCTTTTGCTTCAGGGGAAAGTTCTGCTTTTTCTTCTAGAAATGCGATTTTTTTATTGAGGTAAGTCTCTTTTAAAATGGCTAAAGCCTCTTTTGCTTGAGAGACAGCCTGAGGAAAATCGGGGTAGTTTTTCACAATGGTTTGGAATTTTTCGACAATCGAGGAGAGTTCCATCTCCTCGTAGGATTTCTTACACTCTGATTCTGCAAGGCCTGCGGCGCTACGTAAGAGCTCATGTACTTGTGATTTTCTCTTTTCCATAGTGGCGATGAATTCAGGACCACCTGCGGAGACGAGATATTCTTTTGCTACATAAAAGCGGGTCCCTTTTGGAGGGGCGATCTCTAACCATTTGGGTTGCCCTTCGCACATTGCACCTTTGATTGAGTCTCCTGCTTTAAGCTGCCCAATGATCGGCGCATCGACATTGGGTTCTAGTCGTACATTCACTCTGTTTGCCTCGACGCGATCATCGAGAATATAGCTTCGGAAAACATAAGCTTTTGTCCCTTTCGGAGGCTCTACAGCAAAAAATCCTCCCTCTTCACCAACAACGAGGAGGAGGTCATTTTTGTCGATCTGTTTGAAGATGGGACTATCTAAGTCAGGTTTTACTCGGAGGCGCACCTTATTGGCCATCACCTTGCCGGTGAAAAATTTGAAGGGTTCATTTTTTTTTGCGTGGATTGTTTGTGATGCAGGGGGAACTTCTTTTAATGGGGGAGCTGCATGAACTAAAGTGATTGCGCAAAGGAAAAACGGCAAGCGGAACATGGGGTGACCCTCGTTGTGATAGATGAGATGGTAGTCACATGCGCTTTTTTTTTCTAGGTCTTCAATACAGAGCGTATGTGTTCACACGTTTTTTCCCCGCATGTACATCCGATTGGATTGCCTAAAAATACGCGATATTGTTCTTTTTGATCGAGAGGATTTGTGACGTTATAGAGTTGGTCTGCAACTTGCGTTACTTCCCAATCTTTAAATTTGAGATCTTCCGCGCTGATTTCTTCATCATATTGCTCATTTTCTATGTGGAAGGCATTCATTACTTGGCAAAAGATGCAGTGACAGCCTGGTTCTCCTTGGGGAAGAGTATTGAGTGTGTTGATTCCAAATGCCTCTGCCATCGATGCAATTTTTTTAAGGATTGCTGGAGGAAGGGGCGGGAGATTAGCGTGGCTCGGATTGTGTTGCATCGGGGTCATGAGAGGTTCTGCAAGGCCCCCATCATTTTTTAATGGAAAGCGCAATCCGATCGTGCCGAGTGGGAATTGAAAATCTTCTTTTGAGTTTGTGAGAGGTTTTTTAGCTTCTAACACTTTTGCGTGGGTATCGAAGATTTCAATCAGAATATCTTGAGGTAGGTCGGGGACGGCAATGGGGTCTTGAGAGCCTGCTAATTGGATCTTAAGCTCCCCTTTTTGGGAAAGAGAGAGGGAGGAGATATTTTCCCAGCTTGTGGAGATATAGGGAGGAATGGATAGGATTTCTAAGGTAATTTTCATGGGGACCTCCATTTGTACTCTATTTTAGCGAAAGAAAAGTCTTTCGTCAAGATAAATTGGCACTCAATTATTTTGATTGCTAAATATGTGTAAAAAATTATTAGAGAGGAGTTTAAACGCTTTCCTTGCAAAGCTGATGGGGAATACTTATAAGGAGCCAATAGGGATTAAAAGTGAGGTATTCATGGTCGCTACCTGGCAACAATTGAACGGGTGCAAACAAACAGATCAGTGTGAGGGTAATCCAAAAGTGATAAGAAAAACATTCGTTGTGGATACAAATGTCTTGGTACATGATCCCAATGCGATTAAAAATTTCAAAGAAAATGATGTCGTTATTCCGCTCTCAGTTCTCGAAGAGCTTGATAATATCAAGCGCGATTCTGATGAGGTGGGAAAAAATGCAAGAGAAGTCATTCGCTATATTGACTCTTTAAATGCAGATAAGAAAGGTGATTTTCACCGAGGTGTAGAGATTCCGGAGGGACCGAGGATTCGGATCTCTTTAGAGGGAAGAGAAGATCGAACAAATAGCTTCCCACTTCCTCTTGATAGAAGCAGCAATAAGCTTCTTTTTAGCGCTTTTCTCTTAAAAGAGAGGGGGGAGTCTGTTGTCCTTATTTCTAAGGATTTTGTCACTCGCGTAAAAGCAGAGGCGATGGATCTTGAAGCAGAAGATTATGAGAACCTCAAGACGTCTTATGAAGAGATCTATCGCGGCATTCGCCGTATGGAAGTGATCAAAAAAGATATCGATCTTTTTTATAAAGACGGTACATTGCCATCCACTGGGAATGTACTTTTTCGCCCCAATGAATATGCGCTTATGACTTCTCCTGAAAATTCTTCTGCAGTGTGTAAGTTCAACGATAAACAGAAGAAATTGGAGCCCTTACTCCATATCAATCGAGATATTTGGGGGATACAGCCTCTCAATATTGAGCAACGCTGCGCAGTTGACTTACTCTTAAGAGATGATGTCCCTTTAGTGACTTTGATTGGCCCTGCGGGGACAGGGAAGACGCTTTTAGCGCTTGCGTGTGGGATGAAGAAAGTATTCGATGATAATCTTTACTCTCGCATTTTGATCTCTCGTCCTATTGTTCCTCTCGGTAAAGATATCGGATATCTTCCAGGGACAAAAGAGGAAAAGCTCTATCACTGGATGCAACCGATTTATGATAACCTCGAGTTTCTTTGCTCTACGACAAGTGGAGAGGGAAATGGGGCAGCTACTTTAGAGTTTATCATGGAGAGTAAGCGGATAGAAATGGAAGCTGTCACATACATTCGAGGGAGATCTTTGCCGAAGATGTATATGATCATCGATGAGGCGCAAAACCTTACCCCTCACGAAGTGAAGACGATCATTTCAAGAGCCGGTAAAGGAACTAAGGTGATATTGACTGGCGATCCAACGCAGATCGATAATCCTTATCTCGATAAAGACTCGAACGGCCTCACCTACACGATCAGCAAATTCAAGAATCAACGGCTTTTTGGCCACATGTTCTTGGAAAAGACCGAGCGCTCAGAGCTTGCGTCCATCGCCGCTGAATTACTTTAATTAAATAAGGTTAGCGGATTACGGTTAGCGGG
>DATECD010000173.1:0-8732 GCA_035287065.1 Chlamydiales bacterium
GCGAGTACAAAAACAAGAGCAGAGATCAATCGCACAGGAAAAAAACCGCACCCGCAAAAAGGTGGCGGTAGAGCTCGTCAAGGGGATCTTGCGGCGCCTCATTATAAAGGTGGGGGGATCGTTTTTGGTCCAAGACCAAAATTTGATCAACACGTAAGAATCAATAAAAAAGAGCGAAGATCTGCAATTGTTGCATTGATTGCTGAGAAAATGAGAGAAAATCGGGTTTGCATTCTCGGAGAAGAAGAGATGAAAGCACCTAAGACAAAAACTCTCGCTCAATTTTTCCATCAAGTTGAAATTGGTCCGAAAAGAGCGCTTATTCTTGGGGCTCCCTCTTTGACAGAAGGCGGAGAAAATTTAAGAAGAAGTCTTTCCAATCTTCCGAAGAAAGAATATTCACCGGTCACTCAGTTGAATGGCTATATTTTAGCGCGCTGTCGTGATCTTGTGATCTTAGAGTCAGCGTGGGATGCATTCCTTGCGATGTTAAAAGGGGGTTCTCGTGAATAATCCTTATCAGATCATTCTAAATCGACGTGTCACAGAAAAAAGCAGAGTGCTTGAGAATCTTCACCTAGCGAAGAGTAATCGATCGCTTAGCAAGTGTGAGGCGCCAAAAATTGTTTTTAACGTCGATCCTCGTGCGAATAAAGTAGAAATTGCAAAAGCAGTTGAAGCGATTTACGCGGGCAAAAACGTGAAAGTGACTGCTGTGAATACAGTGCGAGTGGGCCCAAAACCGCGACGAGTGAGAGGATTTTTGGGAAAAACCTCTGGATATAAGAAGGCAATTGTTACGTTCCGCCCAGGCGATAAGATTGAAGCGGAAGGATAAAGAGAGAAAAGTATGCCGAAAACATTTCGACCCACAACTCCTGGTCAGCGCAAGTTAGTACAGCCTGTATTGACTGAACTTTCTCCTGGTGAGAAGCCTGCGCCGAAATCGCTCTTTCTTCCAAGAAAGAGAATGAGTGGCCGCAACCATCATGGGCACATTACGGTGCGTCATAAAGGGGGAGCGCATAAAAAGAAATTTCGAATTATCGATTTTCATAGAGATAAAGAGAATATCCCTGCGAAAGTGGCAAGCGTGGAGTATGATCCAAATCGCTCAGCTTTGATTGCTCTTCTTTATTACAAAGATGGAGAGAAAAGATACATAATCGCTCCGCAAGGAATTAAGATTGGAGACATGGTCTCGACAAGTGATGAGCCCCCATTTGATAATGGATGCTGCATGAAATTGAAATTCATGCCTTTAGGTTCTACAGTTCATAATATTGAACTGTATCCTGGTAGAGGAGCTAAACTTGTGCGCTCAGCTGGCCTTTCTGCGCAGTTAGTTGCAAGAGCGAATGGATATGCGACGATACGTATGCCATCTGGTGAGATGCGTCTAGTGCGTGAAGAGTGCCGAGCAACTTTCGGGGCTGTTTCGAATGCAGAGCATAATCTCCGAGTGATTGGAAAAGCGGGACGTGCTCGTTGGCTTGGAATTAGACCTACTGTGCGTGGAACTGCAATGAACCCAGTTGATCACCCAATGGGTGGTGGCGAAGGGCGAGGTAAGGGCAACCATCCGCAGTCACCTTGGGCGCAATTTGCGAAAGGATTTAGAACGCGCTCGCCTAAGAAGACTCGTAAATGGATCGTAAAGGAGCGAAGGTAACATCATGGGAAGATCTTTGAAAAAAGGCCCCTTTGTCGACCATCACCTAATGGCTAAAGTAGAAAAAAGTCAGAAGGAAGGCGGCAAAAAACCGATTAAGACATGGTCTCGTAGATCGATGATTCTGCCTGAGATGATCGGACAAACATTTGAAGTGCATAACGGCAAGAAGTTCATAACAGTTTATGTTTCAGAGAACATGGTCGGGCATCGTTTAGGTGAATTTTCTCCAACGAGAACATTCAAAGGACACCCGAAGAAAGCCGCAGCCTCTACTGCGCAAGGAGGGGGAGGGTAACTTTATGCAGTTAGCAATAGCAAAGACTCGATTTGTTCGGATTTCTCCTCGTAAAGCCCGTTACGCAGCGGGTTTGATTAGAGGGCTTTCTGTAGAGAAAGCAACGCTTCAACTCCTCTACTCCAAGTTGAAAGGGGGAAGATTGTTGAAGAAGACGCTAGATAGCGCTGTAGCAAATGCTGAGACGCAGTTAGATGTGCGTCGCGAACATTTGAAAGTATTTGAAGTGAGGATCGATCCAGGTCCAATTTTGAGAAGGGCGAAGCCGCGAAGCCGTGGATCTTCTGTCCCTGTGAATAAGAGAACCAGCCATTTTACTGTGGTTGTAGCGAAGGAATAGAGGAAAGAGATGGGACAGAAAGTATCACCTATTGGGTTTCGGCTGGTCTATCGCAAGCGCTGGCTCTCCAATTGGTTTGCTAATAAACAAGAATTTGGAGACTTGATCGGGGAAGATCGGAAGATCCGTAAGTACCTTCTTTCGAAACCTGCATGTCAAGGAGCTTCTCGCATCCTCATTAAAAGGATGAGTGGGAAAATTGAAGTGACGATTGCGACGGCAAGACCCGGTCTTGTTATTGGGAAGAAAGGGGCAGAGATCGATGTGCTCAAAAGTGAGTTAAGAGCCCTCACCGGAAAAGAGATTTGGATTGAAGTAGAAGAGATTAAAAGACCCGATCTTGAAGCGAAATTAGTTGCTGATGGAATTGCTAAACAATTAGAGCGAAGGATTCCTTTCCGTAGAATTCTTAAAAAAGCGATGCAGACTTCAATGGATGCAGGTGCTGCTGGGATTAAAGTTCAAATCTCAGGAAGGATTGGCGGTGCAGAGATTGCTCGCGTGGAATGGTATAAAGAGGGTAGAATTCCTCTCCATACGCTTCGTGCCGATATTGATTATGGGACAGGAAGAGCTGAAACGACCTATGGATCCATTGGCGTTAAAGTTTGGATCAATCGCGGCGAAGAGGTGAGGGTACCCATTAAACAACAACCTGCTGTTGTAGGGGGCTAAACGATGGCTTTAAGTCCAAAGAAAACAAAGTATCGAAAACAACAAAAAGGGAGCATGCAGGGCCTTTCTAAAGCGGGCAATTTTGTTGAGTTTGGCGACTTCGGAATGCAAGCTCTGGACCGTTGCTGGATTACAGCGCAACAAATTGAGGCATGCCGAGTAACAATTAGTAGAACCTTTAGCCGTAAGGGCCAGGTTTGGATCCGCATCTTCCCAGATAAGCCGGTTTCGAAGAAGCCTGCTGAAACCAGGATGGGAACGGGAAAAGGAGCACCTGACCATTATGTGGCTTCAGTTCGCCCAGGTAGGGTTCTTTTTGAGGTGGGCGGAGTTACACGTGAAGAAGCGCAGACAGCTCTTCGGCTTGCTGCGGCAAAGCTGCCGATCAGAACAAAATTTGTTGATCGCGTAGAGAGGGTGTAAAAGCATATGGGAAAGAAGAAAAAAAAGGGTCTAGATGGCTCAGCTGAAGTGCTTCGAGATGCAGAGCGACTCCTTGCAAAAGAGATCTACTCACTCAAAAATGAGTTGTCTCAGAATCGCAAGCTTGAGAAACCTCATCTCCTTCGTCAGAAAAAAAGAGAGAGGGCCCGTACATTGACTAAGTTGACTGAAGTAGAGAGAGGGGGAGCACATGGCGGAAGAAAATAAGTCCCGTGGCTCGAAGAAAGAGCATATTGGCGTTGTTGTCTCAAATAAGATGGATAAGACGGTTACCGTTTTAGTCTCTCGAAAGATGAGACATCCCAGATATGAGAAAGTGATTGAGCGATCGAAAAAGTTTTACGCTCACGATGAGAGCGATGCGATTGAGATCGGTCGGAAAGTGCGAATTGCGGAAACCCGTCCCCTTTCAAAATTGAAACGGTGGCGTGTGGTTGAAGCACTGTAATTTGGCAGGATTGAAGTATGATTCAGCAAGAAACAGATCTTGAAGTGGCAGATAACACGGGTGCAAAGCGCGTCCGTTGTTTTAAGGTGCTCGGAGGATCGAGAAAACGGTATGCAAGAGTAGGCGATGTAATCGTCTGCTCAATTAAAGAAGCTGATCCCAAGGGAGCAGTGAAGAAAGGGGAAGTCGTGAAAGCAGTCGTAGTCCGTACAAAGGGCTCGATTCTGAGATCAGATGGCTCCTCCCTTCGCTTCTATGATAATAGTTGTGTCATCATTGATGACAAAAACAATCCGCGAGGGACTAGGATCTTTGGACCGATTGCTCGCGAAGTGCGAGATGGCGGCTTTATCAAAATCAGTTCTTTGGCACCAGAGGTAATTTAGCGATGAGCAAGTGGATTCAAAAGGGTGACCAAGTGAAGGTCATTGCCGGTAATGATAAAGGAACGCAAGGAGAAGTCTTGCGACGATTTGAGGAGAGAGTCCTTGTAAAAGGGGTCAACATCCGAAAGAAACATATGAAAAGAACGCAAGAGGCGCAAAACCCTCGCATTGTTGAGATGGAAGTGCCTATTCATATTTCAAATGTTGCTCTTTGTGATGCTGAAGGCAATCGCTTGAAGTTGAAAAAAGAGACCAAAGGGAAAGAGAAACAGCTCCTCGCTCGTAAGAAAGGAAGCAAGGAAACCGCTGTCCATCGAACAGTCAGGAAATCGGGGTAGGTGAAAACAATGTCCAGATTGTATCAAAAGTATAAAGAAGAAATTGTCCTCGAGTTGAAAAAGCGACATCCCGAAAGAAATGTGATGTCCTTTCCTGTCTTGAAAAAGATTGTGGTTAGCATGGGGCTTGGTGAAGCCCTAAAAGATAAAAATGCATTGCAAGAGCACACTGAGGAGCTGACGGCTCTTTCAGGTCAAAAGCCCATTGCAACTCGCGCTAAGAAGGCGATTTCTAATTTCAAACTTCGCGAAGACCAAACTGTTGGTTTGATGGTCACGATGAGAGGAAAAAGAATGTATGACTTTTTAGATCGATTCTGTCACATTGTATCTCCTCGAATACGCGACTTTCGTGGGTTCTCCAGAAAGTGCGACGGAAGAGGGAGCTACAGTTTTGGTATCAATGATCAACAGATTTTTCCAGAAATCAATCTGGACAAAGTAAAAAGGACACAAGGGATGAACATTACGCTTGTCACGACAGCAGAAAGCGATGCTGACTGTATGGAACTTCTCACATTATTGGGATTCCCGTTCAAGCAAGATAAGCAGCAGGAGCAGAAGTAACCATGTCTTTTCACGATCCGATTGCAGAGCTTCTCACTAAGATTCGCAACGCGAAGAATGCACAGCACCGTTTTGTCGATCTCTCTTTTAGTAAAAACAAAGTGAAGATTTTGGAACTTCTCAAGAGTTTTGGCTTCATCGAAAACTTCTTGGTGAACGAGAAGCAATATAAAATGAGAGTGTTTTTGCGCTACACGAAAGAGCGCAAGGCTGTAATTAATGATTTACAGCGTGTTTCCAAATGCGGAATTCGCCGTTATGTTGGATACAAAGGAATCCCTCGTGTGTTTAACGGGATGGGAGTTTGCATCCTATCTACGCCTAAAGGGATTATGGATGGAGAGACTGCCCGCGGATTGAAAGTGGGTGGCGAACTTCTATGTACAGTTTGGTAAATAGTAAGGGGTAGAAGAGATGTCTAGACTTGGAAAGACACCGGTAGCGGTCCCAAAAGGGGTTGAACTCAAAGTTGAAGCAGACGGGAAAGTGCACGTAAAAGGTTCGAAAGGATCTTTAGTTCTCCTTCTCCCAGCTGGCTTGTCTTTGAAAGTGGAAGAGGGAAGTGCTCTCCTTGTTCGTGATGAAGAGCTGTTACCGAAAAGCAATCTTCACGGCCTTTTTCGTTCTCTTTTAAAGAACTATATCTTAGGAGTGACTGAAGGGTTTGAAGTTCGTTTAGCGATGGTGGGAGTTGGTTACAGAGCTGCAGTTCAAGGGCAGAAACTTGATCTGCAAGTTGGATATTCTCATCCGACAGCGTTAGAAATCCCGAAATCGATCCAAGTAACGGTTGATAAGGGAACAATGATTAGCATTAAAGGAAGCGATAAGCGGGAAGTAGGACAGTTTGCAGCATCAGTCCGAGCGATGAAACCCCCAGAACCTTACAAAGGGAAAGGGATCCGCTATGAGAACGAATATGTGAGAAAGAAAGAAGGGAAAGCTGCAAAAGGGAAAACAGCAGGTTAAGAGATGGATCATTCGACAAGACGTCGGGATAATGCCCGGAAAAAACGAGTCATGAGAGTGCGTAAAAAGCTTCACGGAACTACGATGAAGCCACGCCTTTCTGTATCGAAGACCAATACGCATCTCTATGCGCAGTTGATTGATGATGAAAAGGGAATTACGCTCGTTGGCGTTGGGACCCTTTCCAAAGTCAATCGGAGTGAATTTGGAAAGAAATCAAAAGATGCAGCTCGTGCGATTGGAAAACAGATCGCAGACCTTGCGAAACAAAAAGGTGTTGAGACTGTTCTTTTTGATCGTGGCCGTTATAAATATCACGGCTATATCGCCGAGCTTGCTGCCGGCGCTCGAGAAGCGGGTTTACAATTCTAAAGGATGAATAATGGCAAAGAACTCTGAGAGAAAACGGCAGGAAGATTTCGATACTGAGTTTGAAGAGAAAGTACTCTACATTAACCGCTGTTCTAAAGTGGTAAAGGGTGGACGTAAGTTTAGCTTTTCCGCTTTGATTCTCGTTGGTGACGGGAATGGGCACATCGGTTACGGTTTTGCGAAAGCAAACGAAGTTTCTGATGCGATCCGCAAAGGATCTGAAGCTGCAAGGAAAAACATTTACACAATCCCGATGGAGGGGTCAACTATTCCCCATGAAATTTGTGTGGAATGGGATGGCGCTAAGGTTCTTTTGAAACCAGCAGCAATGGGAGCAGGTATTGTGGCGGGTTCTAAAGTCCGTTCTGTTCTTGAGCTCGGTGGTGTAAAGGATGTGATTGCGAAAAACTTAGGTTCTAGCAACCCATTGAATCAGGTGAAAGCGACGTTTAAAGCTCTTCTGCAATTGAAGAATAGAAGTCAATATCTTGCACATAGAGAAAGGATGTAAGGAGCTATGACAGATCTATCGAATTTACAAGACACATCGCGTCCCTTTCAGAGAGTGCAGCGTGTAGGAAGAGGGCGTGGATCTAACCGCGGCCGAACTTGCGGTCGTGGGGGAAAAGGGGATAGCGCAAGACAGGGCTATCGCAAACGTTTTGGTTATGAAGGGGGTCAAGTGCCTCTTTATCGCAAATTGCCTGTTCGAGGTTTTACTCGTGGCCGTTTTGCGAAAGAAGCCGTTGCTATCTCTTTTGCAAAGATTGAAGCGTACTTCGAAGATGGAGAGACAGTCAATCTCGCTACATTGCGAGCAAAAAGATTGATTGATCGGCATCTTCCTGGAGGGTTGAAAATCCTTTCCAATGGCGACCTGACAAAAAAGGTAACGATTGAGGCGTGTAAGTTTTCAAAACTCGCCTTAGAAAAACTAGATGAAAAGAAAATCCCTTATCGGATTTTGACGTAAAGGAAAAAGGAAGAAGAGTATGGTGGAGGCGATTCGTCGTATCTTCTCAATTCCTGAGCTGCGCCTCAAGATTGTGACTACAGCCTTGTTGCTTGCACTCTGCAGAATTGGAGCTTACATTCCTGTACCTGGAATCAATGGAGACGTAGCAGTACGTCTTTTCCAATTTGCTTCAGGAGGCGGTCAGAATCTCTTTCAGCTCTTCGATATTTTTTCAGGTGGCGCATTTGCAAAGATGACCGTCTTAGCTTTAGGGGTTGTCCCTTATATCTCTGCGTCTATCATCATGCAGCTATTGATCGCTTTAGTCCCTACTCTGCAAAGAGAAATTCGAGAAAGTCCAGATCAAGGAAAGCGGAAGCTTTCAAAGTGGACCCGCATGGCCACTTTGGTCCTTGCGTTTTTTCAATCGGCTCTTTTTGCCAAGTTTGCCGTGGGGATTAACCGTTCAACTCCTGGAATTATTGTTCCTCAGCTTTTTGATATTCAGATTCTTGGGACTCCTTGGCTCTTCTGTTTGACTGTGATTATCGCAATGACTGCAGGCTCCCTTTTTCTCATGTGGGTTGGAGAGCAGATCACGGAAAGAGGGGTCGGTAATGGCATTAGCTTGATCATTGCCCTCGGGATTCTTTCCTCATTTCCTAGTGTGATTGGATCGATCATTCAACAGCTGAATCTCGAATCTCAAGACCAAGGACGCATCTCTTTTGCAATGCTTTTTGTCCTTGCAATCCTTTTTGTCTTCATCACGATTGGAACGATCCTTGTGATTCAAGGACAGAGAAGGATCCCCCTTCAGTATGCAAGAAGAATAGTGGGACGTCATGAGGTGCAGGGGGGGACTTCACATATTCCTTTGAAAGTGAACTATGCAGGTGTGATCCCCGTCATTTTTGCCTCTTCATTTCTGATGTTTCCAGCTACGCTTGGACAGTTTTTTGGAAAGAACACATGGGTTGGAAAATTTTCTAATTACCTCTCTCCTGGGAGTTGGGTCTATCTATGCCTCTATGTGACTCTCATTATCGCTTTTACGTACTTCTGGACAGCGACGCAGTTTAAGCCTGAGCAAATCGCTTCCGACATGAAGAAGAATGGAGCCTTTGTGCCCGGCATTCGCCAAGGGAAGCCAACGCAACAATTTTTAGAAGCAACGATGAGCCGAATCACGCTATCTGGTGCAGTATTCCTTGCGATTATCGCGATACTGCCAACTTTAGTGGGAAAACTCATGGGAGTGGATGAAA
>DATECD010000174.1:0-12402 GCA_035287065.1 Chlamydiales bacterium
ACTCCCTTATCGCGTAGATATAAGAGGAGACTTCATCTATTGGTATTCCAACCAAAGTGGTTTAGGGTTCACAACAAAATCTGAATCGACATTCACCACAAGTAATTTTAGCAACGGGAGTTTGGTTGACCCATCATTTGATTGGGATCCTGGCGTTCGGCTCGATGTGATTTATGGATTTGATCGATCGTACTGGTCTTTGGGTGCAGATGCCCTTTGGTATGGGGGAACAGGAAGTGGATCTAAAAACATTGGAACAACAGATGGGATGTTTCCCGCCCTCTCATTTGCCTCAAGCACATTGCCAACTGATTACGTGACAAACTCGAAGATCAATTGGAGACTGAATTTTACCATATTGGATTTTTTCACTTCTTATGAATGGGTTTGTAATTCCTATTTTGCTCTGATCCCATCACTTGGACTTCGCAATATCTGGATCACAGAAAAAGCTCATGTTTCCTATCAAGGGGGAACGTTTCAGGCAGGTACAGATACAGTCCGCTTGACAAGCCGTTTTTATGGAGTGGGACCTCGCCTTGCACTAAGACCTCAAGTTACGTTTGGTCAAGGGTTCTCTTTTTATGCAGAGGGCGCTGGAGAGTTTTTCGGCGGCTGGTTTGATATTCACCAAAACGAGACATTTTTAGGAGCAACTCTTGCTAAGGTAAATCGCAATGTCTCTGGGATACGTTGGGCAGTTGATACAACTGCAGGTGTTGTATATGCGTACGATATCAGCAACACCATGAATGTCTCACTCGATGTTGGCTTTGACTACTCTGCCTATTTCGACCAAAATGAATTTGTGCACGGATCTCAATACACTTTGCATAGCCAGGGAAGTGCCTTAACCCTCTACGGGATTCACATAGCCGCTGGATATCGCTTCTAATTTTTTTTCTTCACCTTGTATAAAATCAAGGCATCTGTAAAGATCCCTTGTTAAAAAATTTCTTTAAAAGAGGTGATGATGTCGCGTATCCCGTTTTTTTTAGCAAGTTTGTTGTGGGCAACCTGTTCCCTTTTTGCGATGCCTCAAGAGGTCTATATCATTAGCTATGCAGAGCCATCTGCAGCATATGGTCTTACTGTGAGAGGGGGAGAACGTGCGGCTCTTCTTTCTCCCTATTTTACTGAAACTCTTCCAGGAGAAGGGTATTCTATACCAGAAATTCTAGTGAGCGCGCAGCCCTCTTTTGCTGCGGCAGGGTTAGCTGCTGTACTCACAGTCACTCCCACTTCTGGAACGTTAAAAAAAACCATTCATACGCAAATTGCAAACGATGTGAGTACGGTTGTTTCTTTTGTTTTGAATCACCCGATTTGCGATGGAAAAATTGTGCTAATCGCGTGGGATTTTTCTTTAATCCCTGAATTGATTACTGCTTTTGGCTATATAGCTCCTGCTGATCCTGTTCCTCCTTGTTACTCTCGCACCTATATTCTTCCGAGTTTCCCAGCAGTTTTTGGAGATCAACCTTCTGTTTTAAATCAAAATCTATTCTCTGGGGATTCTCGTTGTGGAGGCACTCCCATTCCGACTCCACCACCTCCTCCAACGCCTCCCCCATCTCCAACACCAACGCCTCCATCTCCTCCTCCAACGCCACCACTACCTCCATCTCCACCACCAACACCACCACCTCCTCCTCCAACACCAACGCCACCTCCTCCCCCTCCTCCATCACCGTCAACAATCACCCAAATCAATGGTTATGTCCCTTTTGCACTCTATAATAATACAGGCTTACCTGCATCGGATGTCTATGTGCTCGCTTATTCTGGAGATGATCATTTGATTCAATTCACAAGTAGTGGAGGGAATATGCTGGGTGCTGTGCTCGCATCATCTGCAATTCCGACAGGTTCTCCAGAGAGCGCCTATTTAGCTTCTACTTATTCCGTGCAACTTTCGACATTGACGCCAGATCTAAATGGTTACTACGTCCTCTATTTTCCCGTAACTGACGATAATGATGATCCCTACAATGGGAGAATCCAGTTTTCTATCTATGATGTCCTCCCTTGGGCTGTAACTGCTGGTCGCATATTAAGTCCTGGAGATGGAACGGGTTTATACAATACGGAGACACCTGGATTCTACGTGATTCAAGACAAAGTAGAATTCAATATGGCAGCAAGTAGTGGTGGAGAAACCACCACGTTTGTGATCAACAATACCTGGGGAGATTTTTTTGGGCTGAATATTTCAATTGAAGTGACAGCTACAGGCGGTGGCCCCTATTATAGTGGGATTCATCCGACAGTTGCTAGACAAACAATTGTAAATACGTGTTCAACTGCAGTGAACGCTCTTGATGGGAATGGTACAGGTACATGGGCCAATCTCATTTCCACATACGTCTCGCCAGGAGGTTCTGCTTCCAACCCTACTTTCTTACGAGTGAATGGCGCAAGCATTGCAGTGGATGTGGTCCCCACATCAAGTCCTGGTGTGAATGTTCCTGCAAGTCTTGTATTTCCATCAGATTATTTGTCGAGCAATCCATATAGCACGTGCGAATGGCTGAGTTCCATTTGGAGCAATACGACCAATACGGCTTCTTATCAAAAGAATCCGCTATCCATTGATATGTCGGTCACAACACCTGGCAATGCGACAGGTCAGGTTGATTCAGCTGGGAATTTTGTATTCAATCCGAGCACTGGAGGGACAGTTACTTTCCCGAGATTAACCACGTGTTCTCCGATCTTCACAGGCAATCCGCCAGATAATACGGTACTTGCTGGTGGAGCTACGAATACGGATGCAGTAGCAATCTGGCAGGTCTTTGCTTGTACAGGAGAAATTGGGTTTCATCCTGCAATAGGTACATCAGCACCATCAGACCTTCTCCAACAGAATGCAACTCCTGGTTCTTATGGGGTTCGAGCTTATAATGCAGATTATTATACAGACTCCCCGCCAAGTCCTTTTGGTCCAGCGCCTTGCGTTGGCCCTTGGTATGATGTGATTGCGAAGGCACTCCTTACATACAATGTCTCGGCATATGCCCCATATGATCAAGGATATTACACAAGTCCTTATTCAGATTTCTTAGGGAATAGTGGTGTGATTACGGTCACGTCACCAGCATCGCTACCCGTTGTAATCATCTCAATAGGGAGTACGGAGGGTGTTGTACAGCCAACACCTTTTACAGATTCTGCAACCTATACTGTCGTATTCAATCCGCTTGGTGCGGGGACTGCAGCTACGTTAAATGGGGCGTCCATTAGTGCAGGAGGTCAAACATTTACAGATGTTTCCGGTACAAATATGGCTCTTGCGCTGACGTTTACTGCGGGTACTTTTGCAGGCACTACATTTAACTTAACCATTGCTCCTCAGGCGCAAATGGTTTCTCCTGTATGTATTGCTGGAACTCCAACAATGACTCTCTTAAGTGATACTCTCACAGTCACATTACCAGGAGCGCCCATGTGAACAAGAAATTCATATTTCTTGTTCTTAGCTTAGTCGCAACTCTGTATGGGGACTTTTCTCCCATACAGATTAGCGAGTCTCCAAAAATATTCATGATTTGTACATTTCTTTCCGATGAGGAATGCGATTACATGATGGATCTGGCTCGTCCCCGTTTGATCCCATCAAAAGTTGTTGATGAAGAAAATAAAGGGGAGATGGATGATGCGAGGAGAACAAGTGAAGGCTGTTTTATACATAATAACTGGTGTGATTCGATTGTAGTGGCAATTGAAAAAAGGATTGCGGCGATCACAAGCATGCCAATAGAAAATGGGGAAGACTTCAATGTGCTTCGCTATGGAGTTGGAGGGGAGTACCAACCGCATTATGACTATTTCAATGTAGATACACCTGGAGGCGCTGATTACGCGCTTCACGGCGGTCAGAGGGTTGCTACCTTAATCATGTACCTGAACACCCCAGAAGCTGGTGGGGAGACGATTTTCCCCAAGGCCAATATCTTCATTACACCGAGAAAAGGGGACGCAGTTCTTTTCTACAACTGCTCTCTGCAGACAGGCGATGTCGATCCGAACAGTTTTCACGGCGGCGCGCCCGTTATTGCTGGAGAAAAATGGATCATGACCAAATGGATAAGAGAGCGCGGGTTTTAGAGAAGTTGTTTAACAAAGGGCTTTCGATTATTCTGCTGGCCGAATGAAAATACCGATTGTACAGCGCTTTCGACCTTTCTCTCATAGACCGGGAGTGATGGCGCTAGTCCCTGGAACAGATTGCTTGGTGCGGGCGTTTCCTACACTCATCCAGTTTGTTCATAAGACAGAAGAGATTTCGGTTCGCCTGCAATTGACAGGACCTGTGAAGGATTTTACTTTGCAGATGGACTTAGAGAAAAAGTACTTACTCCTTTTTGGGAAAGCAAAAGAGGGATTTTATCGCATTCGGATCAGTGGCACACCGAATGGAGTTGAACTCTTCGGAGAGAAAATTCCAAAAATAGGGATCTTAATCAATGGAAAGCCTTTTTGTGCAAGAGATCATCTTTTCTTCCCCTTGAATTATGCCTTTTCTAGCCCTAAAGAATGGGAACGCCTCTCTTTAGGGATTCAACGAGCACAAGATTGGGATTCTGTCTCAAGCCGTTTGGATATGAAAGAGATTGTGCCGTTTCTTTTTACTTTAGGACAGCTGAGCCCCTATTTGAAAGAGGGCCCTTTAAAAGGGAGCGCAAGGCTTTTAAGAAAAGACCTTCTCTCTTTTTATCAAGTCGCTTTTTCCCATCTTCTTGTCCCCCGAATTTTCGATGACCAACACCAAGGAATTGTTCCAGAAGAGGGGAAGGGGGAAAATCCCTTTTTTCTTTTGTCAAGTGCTGCAATTTGGATTCGGTCCCTTTTCTTTCGTCAAAAAGAGAGGCAATTGGAGTTTTTGCCAGAATGCCCTTTTGAGGAGGGGAGAATGGTAAATATTGGAGCTATTCATGTTGGAGAAGTAGATCTTGAATGGAGTAGATCTCAGCTTCGCAAGGCCGTTTTGCGGTGCACTTCTTCAGAACCTTTTACGATTTTGTTGCCGAACAAGTTCCATTCATTTCGGATTCGCTCGCGGTTAACAGAAAGAGGGGAGAGAAAAAAAGCTGGAGAGCCTCTTGTTTTACAAGAAGGGAAAAGCTATCTTCTGGATCGGTTCCAAAAATCTGAAAGGTAGCTAGTGCATTTTCCTTTTTCTCTGCACGATCCACATTCTAAACTAGGGTTGCATGGAAAAGAGATTTTCCTTTGGCGTCCAGGTTTTAAGACGCTCTATCTTGAAGTACTTGGGAAGATCGTCGAGGCAAAAAAAATAGATGATGTTGGGCTTTTTCATTACTCAACTGCCCATGAAATAAAGCCGATCGATTACCGGGTGTATCATGAAAGTGGTCTTTTAACGCACGATCCGTACGCATTTCCTCCTACAATTGGGGATTTAGATCTTTTTCTTTTCAATAAAGGGTGTCATTACCTTCTCTATCAAATCCTTGGCGCAAATATTGGAACCTATTTCGGGGTGCAAGGAGTTCGTTTTGCAGTGTGGGCGCCCAATGCAACGGCAGTCTCTTTAATTGCCGATTTCAATCATTTCAACGGCAAGGTGAACCCGATGCGGAGCATGGGGAACTCTGGAGTTTGGGAACTTTTTATTCCAGAGCTATTGGAAGGAGAAAAATACAAATTTGAAGTGAGGACAAAAGAGGGATACGTAAGAGTCAAAAGCGATCCTGTCGCTTTTTATGCGGAATTAAGGCCAAGGACTGCTTCAGTTGTTGCCGATGTCAATCGGTATGCGTGGAAAGATGAAGTATGGATGGAAGAAAGAAAAGAGAAAAACCTTTCTCGTCCGATCTTGATCTATGAACTTCACCTCGGCTCTTGGCGGCGCTATGGCGATTTTTTCCCCAACTACCGAGAGCTTGCTCGGGATATTGCTCAATATTGTCAGGAGATGCATTTCACTCATGTAGAACTTCTTCCCATCATGGAACACCCATTGGATGAGTCATGGGGATATCAGGTCACTGGATTTTTCTCTACAACAAGTCGCTATGGAACTCCTGAGGATTTTCAATTCTTTGTCGACCATTTGCATGGATGTGGAATCGGCGTCATTCTCGATTGGGTCCCTGCCCACTTTCCTACAGATGATTTTTCTTTGAATCGCTTTGATGGGACAGCTCTTTATGAGCATGACGATCCGCGCAAAGGGATCCATCCCCATTGGCATACAGCAATTTTTAACTATGGGAGAGGTGAGATCTCAAATTTTTTGATCGCAAGTGCCCTTTTTTGGTTGGATAAGATGCACATTGATGGCCTTCGGGTCGATGCGGTGGCGTCCATGCTCTATCTTGACTATGGGAGAAAAGCGGGAGAGTGGATCCCGAATCCAGATGGGAGCAATTACAATATTGAGGCGATCGAATTTTTAAAGCATCTCAATGCAACGGTCAAAGAGCGTTTCCCACATGCTCTTATGATTGCAGAAGAGTCCTCCTCTTATCACGGAGTTACGCATCCGGTGCAACGAGGGGGATTGGGATTTGATCTGAAATGGAACATGGGATGGATGAATGATTCCCTCCGTTACTTTTCTAAAGATTCAATCTATCGCAAATTCCACCAGAATGATCTTACTTTTGCCCTTCTTTACGCGTTTTCTGAACAGTTTGTTTCCGTCTTATCTCATGATGAAGTAGTGCATGGGAAAAGTAGCCTTCTTTCCAAAATGTCAGGCGATGATTGGCAAAAATTTGCTAACCTGCGACTCCTTTATAGCTACATGATCTGCCATCCAGGAAAAAAACTTCTTTTCATGGGTGGGGAACTTGGGCAATGGGAGGAGTGGAACTGTTTGGGGCAGATCCACTGGCATCTTTTGCAGTATCCTCTGCATGTAGGCTTACACCGAATGGTGCGCGAACTCAATCAAATGGCTCAAAAAGAGAGGGCTTTTTGGGAATATGATTTTAGTTGGGAAGGGTATGAGTGGGTCGATTTTTCTGATGCGGATCGGAGTGTCATTGCTTATTTGAGAAAAGGGAAAGGGTCCACGTTTCTTTGCGTGCATCACTTTACTCCTGATGTCTATCGCGACTACTGGATTGGATTTCCTGTAAAAAAAATTATTGAAAGGTTCAGTAGCGATGCCCAAGAATATGGGGGATCAAACGTGAGAAATGAGACAATTCGCGTAGAAAAAGGGGGGATCCGCTTCACCTTACCACCTCTTGCGACGATGATTTGCGAAGTACAGTTAACGTAAAATGACTCACCAGGAATACCTACATCTGATTTCTACACTTCTTCAGCATGACAGGCGTTATTACGAAGAAGCAAGACCGACGATTTCCGACACTTCTTATGATCAAATGATGCGGCAGCTTCTCGATTATGAGGCAGCCCATCCGGATAAAATCGCTTCTGATTCCCCTTCCCTTCGATTGACAGAGCGACCCTCTTCTGGGTTCATGCAAAAAGAGCATATGGCTCCGATGATGTCTTTAAGCAATACGTATTCATATGAAGAGATCGACGATTTTGTAAAACGGGTGCATAAGCTACTTGGGAAAAAAGAGGTTGATTTCTGTGCGGAATTGAAGATGGATGGGGTTGCTATCTCGATCCGCTATGACAAGGGGAAACTGGTTCACGCAGTGACGCGAGGGAATGGGAAAAGGGGAGATGATGTGACAGAAGGGATGAAGACGATCCCCTCTTTCCCGTTGAAGTTGACAGGGCATCCCGTCCCAGATTCCATTGAGATTCGCGGGGAGGTCTACATGACCCTTGCGACATTTCAAGCGCTTAATATGGCGCGAGAAGAAGCTGGACTTGAGCCTTTTGCTAATCCGCGAAATGCAGCAGCTGGGTCTTTAAAGCTTTTAGACCCAAAAGAGGTCGCAAAGAGAAAACTCCACTTTGTCTGTTATGGGATTGGGGAGGGGCAGTTTCTGATTGAGACGCAGAAAGAACTCCAGCATCAATTGAAAGAATGGGGCCTTCCTGTTGCAGACGTTCGTCATGTTGCTCTTTGTCACAATCTAGAGGAAATTACGCACTTTGCTGAAGAAATACATCGAGAAAGGGACTTCCTACCTTTTGAGATCGATGGGATTGTAGTGAAGGTCAACGCGCTAAAAGAGCATCAGATTTTAGGGGCAACAGGGAAGGTGCCCCGTTTTGCAATCGCTTATAAATTTGCTCCGGAGCAAGCGGAGACAAAGCTTCTCGATATTACGGTACAAGTGGGAAGAACAGGAGTGCTCACTCCTGTTGCTGAATTAGAACCTGTATTTCTTGCAGGTAGTACAATCTCTCGTGCAACGCTTCACAATCAAGAGGAAGTAGCAAGAAAAGATATCCGTATCGGCGACTTTGTTGTGATTGAGAAGGGGGGAGATGTGATCCCTAAAGTTGTGGAAGTAAACGTAAAAAAAAGGGCTACGCACACACACCGTTGGCAGATGCCGACTCATTGTCCTATTTGTAACTCCAAAGTGGTTGCTCAAGAAGGGGGCGTTGCCATCCGTTGTCCAAACCCACATTGCAAAGGACAAAGATTGCGTCAGATTGAACACTTTGCAAGTAAACAGGCGCTCGATATTGAACATCTAGGGACAAAAGTGGTGGAGCAACTTGTTGAAAATGGGTTGGTAGGTCGCATCTCTGATCTTTATCTTTTAAGTGCCGATCAACTTAAGCTTCTTCAAGGTTTTAAAGAGAAATCGATTCACAATTTGCTAAGTAGCATTGAATCTTCAAAGAAATGCCCTTTTTACCGCCTCATTATGGGGCTTGGCATCCCTTCTGTCGGTGTTGAGACGGCCCAGCTCCTTGCTGAACGGGCAGGGAATTTGAAGACCTTAATGCAGATGAGAGAAGAGGATTTTCTTGCAGTCGATGGGATTGGGGAAAAAACAGCTGCGCAAATTGCAGAGTATTTCCAAAATCCCCACAACCAAGAGGAGATTCAGCTTCTCCTTGAGCAGGGCGTGGAGCCTCAAGCTGTGAAAGAGAGAAAAAAAGAGGGGCCATTTGCAGGAAAAACGTTTGTCTTAACTGGTACTCTTTCCCATTACACAAGGGAAGAAGCGGCATCAAAAATTATTGAAAAAGGGGGCAAGATCGCTAATGCTGTGACGAAGAAAACTTCCTACGTCATTGTAGGAGAAGATCCGGGGTCGAAACTTGAAAAGGCGAAGCAGCTTGGGATTCCACTTCTTTCAGAAAAAGAATTAGAGGATAAGCTGCAATCATAAAAAGGAAAATACTTGTTGGAATAGGGGGCAGGCCTACATAGGTTTTTAAAATAGAGAAATCGTGACCCGCTCGTTCATAAGTGGGGGTTGAAAAAGCGTAAAGACCAGTAGAAGCAAAAGAGCAGCATCCCATCAGGTAAAGATAGGGTTTTAATTTTGGGGGTCCTATTTTTGCCATTGCAATGCACATAACGCCCCAAGAAAGAACTGCTAATGGGCCCATTGCAGTGACAAAGATTCTAGCCCCCGTCTTTCCCAGTAAAGATCCAAAGTTAGAAAGCGTGGCTGCATTCGCAGCAACGCTTCCTGTCTGAGATAAAAGATCGATTTGGATATTAGGGACACTATTTTGATAGACCAAAAGATTTGCGGTTGCGTGGCCAAATTCATGGATGAGTGTATTTAGGAGATTGCCGTGGACGAGTTGGAAGTCAATAGGGGGGAGTACATGAGTCGCAATGATCATCATTCTTCCCAGTCTAGTTTCCCGACTTTGTTCACAAAATGCCACAAATTCTCCCATGCCTCTGAACGTTGTGTTAGCGACAGTTTGCATAGCTAAATGGGTAAGCATAGCGGATGCTACAGGGTAGGTTGAGTAAGGGAGTACGAGGCTCGTTATTAAAGAAGAGACTCCGAGCTCAATTGCCGAATCGCGGAAAAGAGAATTCATAGAACGACAAGGGAATTAAGCTCACCAACTAAAGTCTGGTGGCTGAAACTATGGACTTTAACTTGCTGAAGGGTTCCGATCATTGCAGCAGTCCCTTTGAAGATCACTTTTTTCCAAGAGCGGGTTCTTCCTTGAAGATACTCGCCACCACGGTTGAAGCGCTCGACAAGGATTTCAACTGTTTTCCCGAGCATCTCTTCTCTTTCTGCTGCAGCAATCTCATTTTGGATCTCGGTGAGTCTTTGGAGTCTTTCGAGTTTTACTTCTTCGGGGATATCATCTCTCCAGCGAATCGCAGGGGTCCCTTTTCTCGGGCTATAAGCGAAGATGAAAGCGACGGAATAGCGAATCTGACGGAGGGCTTCACAAGTCTCTTCAAATTCTTCTTCTGTTTCCGTAGGGAAACCGACGATGATATCTGTTCCTAAAGAGACATTGGGGACGATTTTGCGGAGGAGTTCCACTTTTTGAAAATAGAGCTCTTTTGTGTAGATGCGGTGCATCTTTTTTAAGATGCGATCAGACCCTGCCTGGATAGGGAAGTGGACAAATTCACAAAGAGAGCGAAGATCGCGGATGGCTTCCATAAGCCCTTGCGTAATGTCGACAGGGTGAGAGGTCATGAAGCGGACCCGCTCAACGCCTGAAATCTGATCGATTTTGTAAAGAAGGTCGTGGAAAAGGCAGTTCCATTCGGGTTTATCTTTCCCATAGCTATTTACGTTCTGTCCGAGGAGGGTGATCTCTTTATATCCTTGATCAGCAAGTCTTTTACACTCTTCAATAATACTCTCAGGTGGGCGAGAGACCTCTTCTCCTCTTGTATAAGGGACAACGCAGTACGTGCAATACTTATCGCAGCCGCGGATGATAGAGACAAACGCTTTGACTTTGCTATCCCTTTTGGCCCCTAAATAATCGAGATTTTCTTCAAATTTATCTTCGGTCTTTACGATTTGCCGCTTGGTATAGAGGACCTCATCAATCACAGTGCCTAGATCGCCTAGGTTATTGGTCCCGAGGACAAAATCGAGGTGGGGGAATTTGCGGAAAAGGGCATCTTTTTTAGCCATTGCCATACAGCCCGTTACCCCAATTAGCGTCTGTTTTTTAGCCGCCTTACCCATATGGCCGAGTTTTCCCATCACTTTTCTTTCAGCTAAGTCTCTGATGGAGCAGGTATTGAAGATGAGAAGGTCGCAAGACTCTTCATCTGAAGCTAGAGCCATTCCCCGTTTAGCAAGCTGTCCTGCCATGATCTCGGTATCGAGTTCATTCATCTGGCAGCCGTACGTTCGGATAAAGTAAGTTTTTGGTTCGTGCATAGACATAATAGAAGGGGAAATTTTAGAGGGGTAAAGAAAGAATAGCAAGAGAAAATGTATGTGTTCGTGGGTGAAAAATTTGAATGCAAAAAATTTTGTTTGAGAGTATATTCTAGGCCAATTTTTGAAGTTTTTTGGGTATGCATTTGTAAAATATATGAATTGTTTGAATGCGATGACAATAGGTCCAGTTCTCCCTGAAGTAAGGCGGTGTCCGTTTAGGGAGGAGGATTTCCCTATGCCCATAGCGGCTCATATTTTGACTTTTTTAAACAAAGAAGAGCTTCGGGTTCTGGCGACAACAAGTCCTCTCTTCTACCGTTCAGCGGAATCGGGGATCCGATCTCCTCTTGACATGGCCTGTTGGGAAATAGGTCAAAGAACTTTTTTTCATCCAGAAAGCTTGCCGCCGGGTGTAAATTATAAACGCTTGTTGTTGGAGCCATTTCCTTGCGCAATTGATGCGGAATTTTGGCAAGAAAATCTTGGAGAGGTGGATGATGTCCCCCCAATTCCAAGAGCTTTTATCGAAAAAGCTCAAAAAGAATTTCGACTTCTTTTGGTTCCCCAATCGATCACCATTGAAGTTGATGTAAATTGCCCAGTTGTATTGGATGCTACGACCGCAAGGGATGGTAGGCAGGCAAGGCTTGTCGAAGATCCATCTCGTAATGACTGGGAGTCAGCAGGAGTGAATCGAAAAATTCGCGTGCCTGTCACATTGAATAATATTTTCATTCTTTTTTCCAAATGTTTGAAAAAAGAATGCCTTCCTCTATCTACAAGTATGAGTTACACCCAACGAGATATATTAGAGCAACATGGTGATATTGGAGTTAACTTTTCTTATTGGACGTATCAAAAAAAGTGTCTGATTACACCCTGTTGGGTATCGAGGAATGAGTCTGGAGTGCAACGGACAAGAGATCGAAATCTTCAAATTGTTTCTTTGATAGATCGGCTTCTTTACGATCTAACGAATTGGGTGCAAAATAGAAAGGCTCCTCAGGTAAGGGAGGTTGAGCGCACTTTTGCCCTGACTCACTACGATGATGGGAGTATTGCTGATGGAGCGTATATTTTGTGGGCGAATTCTCGTGATCAGTTTCATGTGAATATCTTCCAGCACTATGCACGGGTAGTTGTTGGTGTA
>DATECD010000175.1:0-4863 GCA_035287065.1 Chlamydiales bacterium
AGCAGTCAGGTGGCCGTGGTCAGTATGCTCACGTTTGCCTTGAGATCGAACCGAATTAGCCTGGAAAAGGCAATGAAATTGCCAGCAAGATCGTCGGGGGTGCCATTCCCAAAGAATACATTCCTGCTTGTATCAAAGGGATCGAAGAGGGGCTTCAAACTGGGGTCTTAGCTGGATATCCGTTAATCGATATGAAAATATCGATTGTCTACGGTTCTTATCACGAAGTCGACTCAAACGAGATGGCCTTTAAGATTTGTGCCTCTATGGCCCTTAAAGATGCAGCCCGTCAAGGGAAGCCTGTCTTACTTGAACCGATCATGAAGGTCGTCGCCACAACTCCGGAGGCAAGTATCGGAGATGTAATTGGCGACTTAAACCGTCGAAGAGGGAAGATCTTAGGACAAGAATCGGTCAAAGGAACCATTGATGTCACATCTGAAGTGCCATTAAGCGAGATGTTTGGCTATTCAACAGTTCTTCGTTCGATGACCTCTGGACGAGCTACTTATACTATGGAACCAAGCCACTTTGAGAAGGTTCCAACAAAAATCCAAGAAGAAATTTGCAAGAAGTGATCCTATGTCAAAAACAATGAAAAAAAAGATTCGGATTCGACTTAAAGCGTTTGATCAAAGAACGCTTGATCGATCTGTAAAAGATATCGTAGAGACAGCAAAACGAACTGGAGCAAGAGTAGTGGGTCCGATTCCTCTTCCAACAAAAAGAGAGATCTACACAGTTCTTCGCTCACCTCACGTCGACCGCAAATCACGTGAACAGTTTGAAATGCGAACTCATATTCGGATGATCGACCTTTTCGATCCAACTCTTGATACCATCGACAAACTGAAAATCCTTCCCGTTGCTGCCGGCGTCGACATCAAACTAAAAGCCTAGTCTTCATGAAATTGAGGTAGGTCCCCCGAAGCGGGGTCCCACCCACCTCAATTTCGTGAGTATGCTTCTCAGCTCTAGCACTTAAAAAAATTCTTATCATTTTCTCGTTCCATCCTTTCTATCGTTACTCTATCGGAGGAACAAAAAATCCTTGCTACTCTTCCCCTTCCGTCTGCGTCTGCGTAGTTTGCATGTCGTAGCTATCGTAATGATAGGGTGGGGTTGAGGAATTTTCAACGCGTTTGGAAACTACCTTTCCATCTTTAATAAGAAGATAATAACGTCTCTCTTGCCATTGGATAGGGCTATACCTAATCCTCTCAATGTACTCATATTCTATAGAGCCATCCTCATTGTTGTGGACCGCATAAGGCTCTCCAGCAGAGCTAACAACTTCTGTAGAAGTTGTGCCAAGAGGGATCTCGTGAAACGAGTTGAGGGTCATCATTGTATGCCCAGAAGCGCACCCAGCTGCAATGCACAGTGCTAAAATAGACTTTCTCATTCTTCGCCTTCGTGGTCGACCCTTGGGTCGGAATTTTCTAATTCTTGTGAGCGCTGCCAAATTCGCGCCTCTATTTGGGTTCTTAGCTGATCAGAAGTCAGATACTCTCCCTTCATAAGATAGCTTCCATCTGGCTGCAACGCATAGCTTTCGTATCCTTCAAATTGGATCTCATTATTGCGAAACTCCCAAGCGATCATCTGGTCATCAAAAACGCCAGTTCCTACGATTCGCCCTACATTGGGATTTTCCATATCAACTGAGAACGTATGCGCACGGAAATCATAGAAGGTGAGGTCATTGCGCATCTCTTCAGAAAGACCCACTATATGGATATCTTGCGAACATAAGACCTTACCAGAAAAATCTTTATGTTGAATTGACCAATGAGTCTGAAAGAGAAGTTCCTCATCGACCATGTTCAATACAATCTTCCCTTCGCCGGACCAACGGCCCGCAGAGAAGATAAAGGGGTGAAGAAAGGGTTCTTTGTCCATCAAAACATAAACCTTCTGCTATAAATACTTTGAAGTAAACCAAGTGCTGTCATTGTCGTCAAAACCGAACTCCCTCCGTATGTCACAATGATCAAAGGTACCCCCGTAATAGGAAGAAGGGCACACATCATTGCACAATTGACAACCACATGCATGGCAAGATAAGCCGCAAGCCCCACAGCAAGATACCGCCCAAAGGGGTCCTTGGCAACCTGTGCCACCTGAAAACTTAAATAAATCAAAGAGTAAAAAAGAAACAATAAGAATGTAAGCCCAATAAACCCAAACTCCTCTCCAAATGCAGCAAAAACTGAATCGGTATGCGCGTAAGGAAGCCACTTTTTCCCTGAAAATTCGCTCTCTCTCCAACCCGTTCCTGTCATTCCTCCTAAAGCAATTGCAATCTGCGCAGCTTTTTGGTGATATGTATTTGGATTTAAGCGCTCATACTGATACTCCTTCAAAAAACGGGTGCAAAAAGGGCGCATCTCTTCATGGGATAGAAATCCAAGAAAAAAAAGTGCAACAATCGTTACTAAGATCACAGCAAAACTTACGCCAAGACGCAAAAGCCCACGGTGGATCCCAGCAAAAAACGCCATACTGCCCGCAATGGGAACAAGAACAAGCGCAGTCCCAAGATCTGGTTCTTTCAAAATTAAAAAAAAGGGGAGTAACACTAAGATGCCCATCTGAAGGCCTGAAGAAAAAGAGGAGACGTTCGACCCTTTCCACTCTAAAAACCAAGCAAGAGCAATCACAAGCACAAGCTTTGCTTGTTCTGATGGCTGAATGCTCGCAAGAAACGGGATCCGGTACCAACGGTGCACATTCTGGATCGGCTCTACGAAAAAAAGTCCGATTAAGAGGAGAAGAATTGCAATATATAAAAAAGGGCTCCATTCGCGAAGACGCCTATAATCAAACCAGGCAGATGCAAAAAATAGGCCCCATCCCAGGCAAAACCAACGAAGCTGGGTCTTCACAAGCGGCGTCCAAAAAGAGATCGGCTCGAAATCTTTCACCTCCGCTGTCATCGACGAAAGGACAGCAAGGCTTATCCACATGAGACAGAAAAGAATAGGAAAAATTCGAAAATCAATTCGAGAAAGGAGCATTTTCTTTCCCTCATTCTATCGATGGAGTAAAATGGTTCCCATGAAAATCCATTTTGAAGAGATAGATTCAACAAATTCCTATGCAAAAAGAGAGTATCTTACCTTTCTACCTGTTGGAATGACTTGCATTCTTGCAGATAGGCAAACTGCAGGTAGAGGCCGTTTTCAAAGGCCTTGGGTCTCTCCCCCAAAAACAAACCTCCTCGCATCTTTTTGCTTTCGTTTGCCTAATCCCTTCCCAAAACTCAACGCTCTTGCCCAACTGATGGCAGAGTCACTTGCAACCTGTTTGATTGAAGAGGGGTTACACCCCACATTCAAGTGGCCAAATGACCTTCTCTTAAATGAAAAAAAAGTTGCAGGAATCCTTTGCGAAGTTCTCTTTGAACCTACATTTATCCAAGCAATTATTGGCGTCGGACTCAATCTGAATATGGAATCTGCCGATCTTAGCCAAATTGACCAACCTGCAACTTCCCTAAAAGAAGAGACGGGAAAATCTTGGGACCGCGATCTTTTTCTCCAAAAACTCCTCAACCAATTCAAGAAAGATTTGGAACGACAGTCAAGCTAGGATGGACGCGACTTTTAAGGATTTGTTGAATGGCTGTAAGGGTAGAACCTGTAGCAGAGTGGCAGCTTGTACAAGAGCCTTGATACGTAATATGGACTTCCCCATTGTCACTTAATTCCTCAATTGTCACTCCCCCGGCATCCAGTTCAATATAAGGGCGGATCTCTTGATCGATCACCTCGTTCAAAATGGCAAGCTTCTCCTCTTTTGAGCGGCCTTCCCAATCACTTACGCCTCCTGTCGTATTGGCATCCCATGCAATGGGAGTTACTTCATAATTAGCTACCGCAAGTGGGATATCCCTACACTGATCTGAAGCCATGCTAATTGCTGAAAGAACCCAATTGAGATAACCCCCTTCTTCTTGAGAAAATGAGGGGTTCTCTTTTTTATCTTGTAACTGCCGATCGATCAAATCTGCTGAAATGCGAGATGCCTGATCATAGTTTTTTCGAAGGAGAAGCTCACATCCGATTTCTGCAGCAAGAATAAAGGCTGGCGGGCCAAAGACTTGAAATTTTACATCGGCAATCACGCCATCTGTCTCATCAACAAGCCAATAAAGGGAAAGATTTCTCTCTTTTCCAATGACGAGGCGCATCCCTTTTTCTTTTGCTTCCTGCTCTTTAAAATATCCGATAAAGAAGAGCCGATCGAGCCGCTCTTTCCATTTTTTCCCTTCCATCAAAAAAGATCCTCAGACATTTTCTGCAGAAAAAAAACCGTCTCTGCAATGATCTCAATCCCCCGTCTCACCTCTTCTTCTGTCGTCATGCGACTCAAAGAAAAACTTAAAGCACTTTCCGTTTTGATCGCCGAAGCTTCAAGTACTTTCTGCAATTTCTGAGTGAACATCCCCGATTGGTTGGGGAAAACACCGCGCCTCTGCAGATAGTAGGCTAAAGTTTCCTCATGCACTTTAGGAAATAGTAGGGTTGTTGTATTGGGAAGGCGATTGTTTTCAGAAAAAAGAATTTGCAACCCAGGGATCTTTTGAGAAAGTTCTTCTTCTAAAAGATTGCGAAGTCTTGCAATTTCTAACCCCATCGCATCTAAAGAAAGCTCTGCCAAACGAGTCGCAGCACTTAACGCAGCAAGTGAAGAAGAGTCGATCGGAGCTCCCATAATAAAAGGGACAAAAGGGCTGCTCTTTTTTGCAAAAAGGGCGCCTGTACCCTGCATACTATGGATCCAACTTCCCGCAAAAGAGAGATAATCCACATCGAGATCGACAAACGAAAAAGGGATTTTTCCAAGCGCCCAAGAAGC
>DATECD010000176.1:0-14090 GCA_035287065.1 Chlamydiales bacterium
TCCGTTAATCAGGGAGATATTTTCGCGATCGTGGGGGAAAATGGGTCTGGGAAAACAACTCTTCTGAAGCTTCTAGGCGGGTTGGCTCTACCAGACAAAGGTGATGTGAGCTTGATGCCGAATCTCACCATCGGATTTTTGCCGCAAGAAGTGATCGTGACAGATTCAACGCTTACTGTGCGCAGCTACATAGAGACGGGAAAGTTCAGTGATCTGGAAAGAAAAATGGCGGAAGCCTTGGAAAACAATCAGTTGGAAGAGTGGTCGGAGCTTCATGATCAGTACGAGCACCTTGGCGGATATAGGAGAATTCCCATTGAAAAAGTTTTGGTTGGGCTGAAGTTAGAAACAGATCTATTGGATAGGTCTTTATCTGACTTAAGTGGAGGGCAGAAAACAAGAGCAGCTCTTGCTAAAGCGTTGATTGAGAATCCAGATCTTCTTTTATTGGATGAGCCAACAAACCATCTCGATGCTGAAATGTTAAAATATCTGGAAGATGCTTTAAGTGCGCGCAATGGAGCGACCGTCATTGTTTCTCACGACCGAAAATTCATCAACGCGGTCTGCAATCACATTGTTGAGATTAAAGAGGGGAAGTTGACTTGTTATGGGGGGAACTATGACTTTTATCTTGCAGAACGGGAGCGCCAAATAGAAAAACAGCTGAAAAGCTATGAAGCATGGGAAGAGGAAAGACGCTCTTTAAAACAAAAAATGAAGGCGTTCACGTTCTCAAAAGGCAAAGCAACGCCACCAACTGATAAAAATATCATGGCCTATGATCTACGTGGGGGAGGTTTTCAAAAGTCAGAGGCAAGAAGGCTCGATACTTTAAAGGCAAGGCTTGAAGAACTTGAAACCCATCCTTGTCAGCACCCAATGCCTAAAAGCATTACGGGATTGAAGTTTTCGCCCACTCCTCTTGCATCAGCTGTTGCAGTGGAATTAGAAGAGGTAGGGAAATCTTTTGGAAAAAAAGTGCTGTTTTCCCATTTTAGTAAACTCTTAAGTAAAGGAGATAGAATTGTCCTTTCTGGGGCAAATGGGACTGGGAAGACAACGCTTTTGAAATGTATTGCGGGAATTTTCCCTGTTGATCAAGGACACATTCGTTTAGCACCGACTGCAAAAATTGCCTATTTGGATCAGGAAATCGACCAATTCCCGATGGAGCAAACGCCCCTTACTTATTTTGCAACCCGCTTCCAATTTTCAGAAGAGGACGTAAGGCGAGAACTTCATAAAGCAGCTCTTGGTGGAGTAGACCTTCTCAACCGCCCTTTTTCTCTTTTAAGTGTCGGACAAAGAAAACGGTTGATGCTCCTTACGATTATTTTAGAAAAACCGAATGTCCTGCTTCTTGACGAACCGACAAATCATCTCGATTTTTCGACTCTTGAGGCGTTAGAAAAGGCCCTTTTACATTTTGAAGGGGCCATTTTGGCTGTATCGCACGATTTGACTTTCATAGAAAAAATTGCTACAGACACGTGGGAGCTTTACTATTGAAGGTATCTTGAATAACGGCCCCATTTTTCTGCCGTTATTGAAGGTATCTTGAATAACGGACTCCTTTGTGCTACCCTTATTGAAGGTATCTTGAATAACGACTTAAGAGTCACCCCCGTTATTCTAGGATGCTTTAATAAGTAAGGAAGCCCCCTATGAGAAGCGGTAGGTGCGTTACGCAACCTAATCAGTATAAAGCGTTTATTCCAACCAGTCTCCCCCCCGACCCCCCAATCCGCGTAGAGGAGATGCAAGGTCTTCTAACAGACGCCAACATCGCTATTGGAAAGCTGGACACCATGGGCTATTTGGCTCCTAATTTGAACCATATGATTGCCATGTATGTGCGTAAGGAAGCGCTTTTGAGCTCGCAAATTGAGGGGACTCAAGCTTCTTTAGAAGACATTTTTCAATATGAAAACAAAATTCCTATTCACAATGTGAATGACGTTGAGGAAGTGGTAAATTATATCAAAGCCTTAAATCATGGAATGCAACGCCTAGTTGAGTTTCCTATGAGCATACGACTGATTAAGGAAATTCATGCAATTCTTTTGCAGGGAGTGCGTGGGAATGATAAGACGCCAGGGGAGTTTAAAAAGAGCCAAAATTGGATTGGGCCTGCAGGATCTACTCCAAGTACAGCTTCTTTTATTCCGCCACCTCCAAAAGAAGCGTTAGATGCAATGGGAGAATTGGAGCTTTTTTTACATAAAAACTCTGATATTCCTTTGTTGATCAACTGCGCTCTCATTCACTATCAGTTCGAGACAATTCACCCTTTTCTTGACGGAAACGGAAGATTGGGAAGGCTTCTTATCACATTTTATCTGTATTGGAAAAAAGCCCTTCAATATCCAATGCTATATCTTAGTTACTATTTTAAGTTGCATAAGCAGGAATATTATGATCGCCTAAATTTAGTTCGGGTAAATGGCGATTATGAACAATGGGTGGTTTTTTTCCTTAAGGGCATTATTTGGACGTGTGACTCTGCTTTACAAACGATCAAAAACGCTCTCCAATTACAAGAAACACATAAAAAACGGCTCATTGCAGCAAAACTTTCCACTCCTTATGCGATTGCTTTGCTAGATTATTTGTTTGAAAAACCTCATCTTACAATGAGAGATGCAGCAACGCATCTCAATATTTCCTATCAAAGTGCCAAAACGGTTGTGCAGCAACTTGCCTCACTTGAAATTTTGAAAGAAATGACCGGTAAACGGCGTGATAAGCGATACAGCTATTGGGAATATTTAGCTCTCTTGGCAGAAGGTACGTAACGGATTGTAAAGTAATAAAATTTTTATGCGAAAAGATGGGTTTATTTCCCGTTTACGCTATAGTTGATATTATGAAAAAGGTTCCGAAACTCCCTACAGGACAATTCCATTTCCCCAATCTGATCGCTCAAGGATATACTTATGTAGACAAAACTCATCTTCTCTATCGACTCATTCAAGAAGAACCGGGTTGTTTTCTCGCGCGCCCTCGAAGGTTTGGCAAATCTTTACTTGTTTCTACATTAGAAGCACTATTCCAAGGAAAAAAAGAACTCTTTAAAGGCCTTTGGATTGAAACTTCCGACTACGAGTGGAAAGAACACCCGATTATACATCTTGACATGTCTGGTGGTTCTTCAGGAAGCCCTGAAAAACTTGAGAAATCCCTTAAAGACACTCTTATTGCAATTGCAAAACAATATGACATAGAAAGTATTGAAAGGGAACTTCTCTCTTCAACACTAGAAGCTTTAGTCATAGAAATGTTTAGAAGATATGGACCTATAGTCGTCCTTGTAGATGAATACGATTATCCATTAGTGCATAATACGGATGACTTAAAACTAGTAGAGGAAAATCGTAAATTTTTACAAGAATTTTTTGCTAATATTAAATCTCAACAAAGATATCTGAGATTTATTTTTGTAACCGGCGTTAGTCAATTCACGAAAGTTTCTCTATTTTCTGGACTCAACAATCTTGAAATGGTTTCTTTTCAAGAAGAATACGCAACTTTGCTCGGACTGACAGAGGAAGAGATCACAAAATATTTTGCTCCAAACATTCAAGCGGTAGCTACGAGTCGAAATACATCGGAAACTGAGATACTACTTTTGTTAAAAAAATGGTACAATGGCTACTCATACACTCAAAACTCAAACGTTCCAAGAGTATACAATCCTGTTTCTGTCTTTAAATTTTTAAAAACTGGAATATTAGATAATTATTGGTTTTCTACTGGTACACCAACTATGGTTATCACTCTCGCAAAACAACGCGACTTTTCATTAGTAGATTTAGAAAATGATATTCCAGCTGGTTCAGAACTTGAAGAAACTCACGACATTGGAACAATAAGTATCCCAGTACTTTTATATCAAACTGGATACTTAACAATTCGCAAGTTTGATCCTCAGTCATCCACATACTTTCTAAACTTTCCAAATGAAGAAGTAAGGCAATCTTTTCTCGAATATCTTGTGAGAGCGTTTTCCTCTAATCCATCGGAAATTCAAGGGCTATACTATCGGTTAGCTCAACATTTGCAACAACACGATTTTCAAAAGTTTTTTGAGGTATTTAATTTGTTCTTAGCTTCTATTCCGTATTTCATTCATGAAGATGCAGAGAGCTATTATCATTCTCTGCTTTATTTGTTTCTAAAAACTCTTGGATTCAAGGTCAATGCAGAAGTGCCTACAAGTAGAGGTCGCATGGACATGCTTCTCAAAACACCCGATTGTATCTACGTGTTTGAATTTAAAATTAACAAGACCGCAGCAGAAGCTTTAAATCAAATCAAAGCAAGGGATTATCATGCTCAATTTAAGCTCGATAAACGTTTAATCATGCTCGTCGGGGCAAGTTTCAGCACGCAATCAAAAAAACTGACTGACTGGGTTAGCGAAAAAGTCTAGTCGATGTTAAAAATTTTTTCATGGGTTCTACTTATAGTTTCTTTTGCAAATGGGACTGAATCATTGATAGATCCAAGCAAACCTTGGGTTATCGTTTTTCTCGATATTGACGGAGTTTTATATCGGGAACCTGCGAGACATAATTTTCATAAAGAGCGGAAGGCAAAAATGATCGAGATATTTGGAAAGCTCGACAAATATTGGTCTTATCATTATGATAGAGCGACTGCATATTATTTTGACCCGCAAGCAGTCACATTTCTCGAAGATTTTATACATCAAACAAGTCTTATATTCAATGTCGGCATAGTTATTTCTTCTGCTTGGCGTGAAGGACGAACTCTCGAAGAACTTCGGGAAGTGTTTTCCTCGTGGCCATTTTCTAGGTTTATCATTGATAGAACTGTAGGCGCAAGCTTTAGCGGTTATACTCAAGAAGAAATCAAAAACTTCCGTTATGGAATACCCTTAAGAGCGGATCAAATCAAACATTGGCTGTGCAATCATTCTGAAATGGATATCGCTAATTTTGTTATTTTTGATGATCAGGATGGCGACTTGTCTGTGCGTTTTCCTGATCAATTTGTCCGAGTAGATAAATCGTACCTCTCTTTAGAAAATATAGAGGCAGCAATGTCGATCATTCATACCCCAAAAAATCTCATAGACAACTGAACTAAAACACTAGAGGTTAATACCTAGGTCTTCTCTCCGACCACCTTTTGAGTAAGGCATCGACTGAAACCCTTCCGGGGCCAAAGCAAAAGACAAGCAGGGCAGTGAGAAGAAAGGGGTAGGGGACTTGTTTGACCAAGAGCAGGGGCTCTAAAAGGAATTTGACATCGGAAACATCGGGTCCATGAGAAAGGCTTAGGACGCTAAGCATGATTGCGATGAGGGGGATTGCGGCGATGCGGGAGGTGAGCCCAATTGCAAGAAGGAAACTGCAAAGGACTTCAACCCATCCGATAAAAGGAGAGGTGAGGAGCGGGTAATTAGCTTGCACAGAGGCAAAATAGGTGTCGCTATGATCAAACCCTTGTAACTTGCGCAGGCCAATTTCGGCAAGAGAGTAACTCCAGGTAAGCCGCATGTAGAGAATGAAAAGGCTTTGGAGGTTACTGCCAATGCGAATAAAAAAGAGATAGAAAGCTTCTGTTCTTCGAAGGAATGGGTTTTTGAACATATAGAAAAAATTTTTCTTTCTATTTGGAGTGTGTCACGAAGCCCATTTTAAATACAGAATTGAAGTTTTGCAATTGACTTGCCACTCTGGTATGCTCTTTTTCCGTTATGGAAATTGACAATTCTCTTTTTGGATGTACTCTCCAGGAAATGGAAACATGGATGGAGCTTCATGGGGAAAAGCGCTTTCGGGCAGGGCAGCTTTTTGAGTGGCTCTATCGAAAGAAGGTCTTCTCTTTTGATCAGATGACGAACTTTTCTAAGGAATTAAGAGAAAAGTTGGCTTCCTCTTTCATCCAGACGCTAAGCCAAGAAAAGGTCGTTTGCTCAGAAGGGGGAGAAACTGAAAAATTTCTTTGGGGTCTTGCGGATGGCAAGAAGGTGGAGTCGGTTTTGATCTATTCAGGAGATAGACGGACTGTCTGCGTCTCTTCTCAGGTGGGGTGCCCAGCTCGCTGCGCTTTTTGTGCGTCAGGGAAAGGGGGATTGCTGCGTAATTTGCAAGCAGCTGAAATTGTAGAGCAAGTGCTTCAAATCGATCGGATATTAAGCGAAAGAGGGGAAAGAGTTTGCCATGTTGTTTTCATGGGGATGGGGGAGCCCATGGAAAATTATGATGCTGTCCTTCGGGCTATCCAAATTTTGGCCTCTCCTACTTCTTTAGGGATTTCACAAAGAAGGATTACTGTTTCAACGGTAGGGGTTGTTGAAGGGATTTTGCGGCTTGCAGATGAAGAGCTGAAGGTAAATCTTGCTCTTTCCCTCCATGCTCCAAACCAGCATTTGCGAAAAAAAATCATCCCTTATGCCCGCAAATATGATTTAGAAGAGATTCTTGCAGCAGTAGATACCTATGCGGAAAAGACTCGGCGCGATGTCACTTATGAGTATACCCTTCTTGCTGGAATTAACGATGGGATAGATCAGGCCGAAGAACTCGTAGATCTTCTTCGCGATAAGCAGTGCACAGTGAATCTTATCCCCTATAACCCAGTTGAGGGAATTCATTTGGGACGTCCCTCTGGAGCCAACATCACGGCTTTCCAACGCTTTTTGCAGGAAAATGGGATTCAGACAACGCGCCGCTACACGAAAGGGGATGAGATTGCCGCCGCGTGTGGCCAGTTGGCCTTAATAAGTTAATTTGTTAGTCTTCATCAGTAAGATGAACATCGCACACTGTTTTACGCTTGCGCGCATTTTCTTAAGCCCCCTCTTTCCTGTTCTCTATTTGGGGTATTCGTGGTTCGATATACCTCTTATTTGGCTCCCCTACTTTCTCCTTTTTTTCTTAACGATTTGCGAATTTTCCGATGTTTTTGATGGGTTTTTTGCTCGGAAAAAAAATCAAGTGACCGATCTTGGAAAAGTCCTTGATCCCATGGCAGATAGCGTAACGCACATCACCCTCTTTTTTACCTTTACGCAAGGGATGGTGAGTCTTCCCCTTCTTTTAGTTTTTGTGTTTCTCTATCGAGATCTTTTCATAGCAACGCTAAGAACTCTTTGCGCGCTTCGGGGAGTAGCTCTTGCTGCCCGCTTTAGCGGGAAAGTGAAAACAGTCATTTTAGCTGTTGTCTCATTCTTGATCGTTTTGCTCATGATCCCTTATACGCGTGGGTGGATTTCCCTTGAGTTCTACCAAGAGCTCAGTCTCATTTTTGTTTCAATTGGTGCATTTTATACAGTTATTTCTGTTGGCGATTACATCTTTGCTAATCGATCTTACATCAAGAAAGCACTTAAATAAGTTTTTTATAGAGGTTCAAATACTCTTGAGCGGGTTTTTTCCAGCTCCAGTCAATGGCAATTCCCTGCAGGATCATTTTTTCAATCACATCTGGGTGAGTGCGATATTCTTGAATTCCTTTTTGAAGGGCTGCAGAAAGAGAAGCGGAGGTGTAGTCAGGGAAAAGAAATCCCGTTTTCCCATCGACGATTGTGTCTTTATGACCTCCCGTTGCCCTTGCAATGGGAATTGTTCCGTGACGCATCGCGATCATTTGAGCAAGACCGCAAGGTTCATAGCGGGAAGGAAGGATTAAGAAATCAAGAGCTGTATAGAGAAGATGAGCAGTTTCTTCGTCGTATTCAAGGATGAGTCTTGCGTATCCTGTTGGTTCAAACCGTTTTTTTAGCTTTTCAAAATGGAGTTGGTATTCAGGAGTAGAAGGGGATGCAAGGAGAATAAATGTTCCTTTTTGACGCACAGTTTCGCAAAGAGTCTCTTCAATGAGTTCAGGCCCCTTTTGAAAGACAAGACGTGTAATGCTCCCTACCCAAGGGTTAGAAGTGGGCACAAGTGCAAATTGTTTACAGAGCTTTTCTTTAGCCTTTTTTTTCACAACGTAAATAGTCTCTATCCTATCTCCCTTTTTATAACCTGGATCCCAAAGAGTTAAGTCGAGTCCATTTAAAATCCCGCTAAATTTTTTGCGGTATTTGAAAAAAGTTGGTTGTAAATTTCCTCCTAACTCAACAGTTAAAAGTTCTTTTGCATAGGTAGGAGAAACGGTTGTAACCCAATTTGCATAGACAATTCCCCCTTTCAGTAGGTTGAGTGATTCGGGGTGAAGGGGATCTTGGAGTAACTCCTTAGTCTGATACTTAAGCCCATTAAGGCCAATTGCATCGAGATCCCAATGGGCGCACTGCCCCTGGTACTCTGCATTGTGGATTGTGAGCACAATCGCCCCAATGGGCAGGTTAAAAAGATCGCGAGCAAGTAAGGCAATAGGCGCAACATGCCAATCGTGGAGGTGAAGGACATCGATCTTTTCACTGCGCAATTTTAAATATTCGCAGACGGCCCTGGAAAAATAGAGAAAGCGCGCGACATCATCTTGACAGCCGTAGATCTGACCCCGATGGAAATAACCAGAGGGGTGACGCACATCGATCAATTTGAGGGTAACTTCTTCACAAGTAGCAGACCAAACTGCATTGGGCTGTAGGTTCCCTTTCTCCCAGCACTTAAAATCGGGAACCTCCATCTTGACAGAGGAAAGTTTTCCCATATCAATGGAACTGTATTTAGGGAGAATGACTTCGACATTTTCTTTTTGTTTTGTACATTCCCGCGCAAGGCCCACTAATACTTCGCCAAGGCCACCAGCTTTGGCAATTGGCGCAAATTCTGCAGAGACATGTACAATCCTCATTCCATCGGACTATGAGAAATTCCCGAATTTTTATCAAAAAAGTATAGAAAAAGAGAGAGAAAACGTTAAAATACGGTTCGATAGAGAAGGATAGGTATGGAAGAAGATCTCAAGAAACAGCTAGCAAAGATTGCAGGAACAATTCGTGGCCTTTCGATGGATGCGGTGGAAAAAGCAAAGTCGGGGCATCCTGGACTCCCGATGGGATGTGCAGAGCTTGGCGCATTTCTTTACGGCCTTCATCTACAGCATAACCCAAAAAACCCGAAGTGGATCAACCGCGATCGACTTGTTTTGTCTGCAGGACATGGATCTATGTGGCTCTACTCTTGCTTGCATCTTGCGGGATTTGGACTTTCAATGGATGAAATCAAACGCTTTCGGCAGCTTCATTCAAAAACGCCAGGTCACCCTGAATATGGACACACAATTGGAGTGGAAGCAACAACTGGGCCTTTGGGTCAAGGCGTTGGAAACGCAGTGGGCATGGCACTTGGATTTAAACTTTTAGCGAAAAAGTTCAATCGAGAAGATCAAAATATTTTTACGAATAAAATCTTTTGCTTAGCGGGGGATGGGTGCATCATGGAGGGGGTCTCTTCTGAAGCTTCCTGTTTGGCAGGGCACTTGCAATTAGACAATCTCGTGCTGATTTACGACTCAAACCGCATTTGTTTAGATGGACCGCTTGTTGAATGTAACTCAGAAGATACAAAAGAGCGGTATGAAGGGTACGGATGGGATGTCTATGAGATCGATGGGTACGATTTTGACTTGATGGAGAAAACGTTTGACGAGGTGAGGAGAAAACAGGTTCGTCCTGTTTTGATCATTTTGCGAACGGTGATTGGGAAAGGATCTCCACATAAAGCAGGAACTCATCATGCACATGGAGCTCCCCTTGGGCCAGATGAAGTGACTGCGACAAAAGAGGCATTGGGTTGGCCTCAAGAGCCATTTTATGTTCCGCAAGCTGTCTACACCTATTTTGAAGAGCATTTACGCGTTGGAGAGGCGCTAGAAGAAAAATGGCAGACTCTTTTCCGCTCTTGGAGTGAAGATTATCCAGAGCTTGCTGCTGAATTTGAAAAGATGCAAAAAAAAATATTGCCTTCTGATCTTGAAGAGAAGTTAGACAAGTTGGAGATTAAATCGCCGATTGCGGGAAGAGCTGCTTCTCAAACCGTATTGCAGCTACTTGGCAAAGAGCTTCCTCAACTCATTGGGGGATCTGCCGATCTTTCCTGCTCTGATTTAACAATGATGAAAGATTTTCCAATTGTTGCAAAAGGCAATTTCCAAGGAAGAAATATCAAGTTCGGCGTACGTGAATTTGGAATGGGGACCATTTCCAACGGTCTTTCTTTAGTGGGGATGTTCCAACCTTATTGCGGGACGTTTTTCACTTTTTCTGACTACATGCGCAATTCCATCCGACTTGCAGCTTTAAGTCCTTACCATGTGATTTATCAATTCACGCACGACTCTATTTTTTTAGGAGAAGATGGCCCCACTCACCAGCCGATTGAGCACCTTGCTTCTTTAAGAGCTATGCCCAGATTGCATCTCATTCGCCCAGCAGATGCCAATGAAGTGAAGATGGCTTGGCTTGCAGCTCTTCATTACGAAGGACCAACTGCGATCATCCTTTCGCGTCAAGCGCTCCCTACACTACCTGCGACAAAACGGCCCTTTAAAGAGGGGATGGGTCGAGGGGGCTATATCGTAAAGAAAGAGAAGAAAGGCCCGGACTTTACTCTTTTCTCAACGGGATCAGAGCTCTCCTTAGCGCTTGATGTTGCAGAGCGTCTTGAAGGAATGGGGAAAGGGGTTCGAGTCATTTCGATGCCATGTTGGACTCTTTTTGATCAACAAGATGAGGCGTATCGCCAATCGGTTGCGAGCGGCAATCTCGGCATAAAAGTGTCCATTGAAGCAGGAGTTGATCTCGGATGGCATAAATATATTGGCCAGGATGGGATTGCGATCTGTATGGAAGGGTTTGGCCTTTCTGCACCTGCTGCAGATCTTGCGCAGGAGTTTGGTTTCACAGTCGATGCGATTGTGGAAAGGCTCTTATGCAAGCGGTAGAAGGAGACTTCTTAGCCGCTCTTGCTGGGAAAAATAGGGGAAGGGCTCCTGTCTGGTTTATGCGTCAGGCAGGGCGCTATTTACCTAATTATCGCAAACTGAGAGAGACACACACACTTCTTGATCTTTTTTTAACGCCTGAACTTGCTGCGACAATTACTGCAATGCCAGTTGAAGAGCTCGGCGTTGATGCCGCGATCCTTTTTTCCGATATCACCATTCCCGCTCTTGCAATGGGTCTTGATCTCTCATTTTGCGAAGGGCCAAAACTTGCCTCTTACCTTCTTAAAGATCGCCCTTTTTCTTTTCATGTTGAGATGGAAAAGTTATATCCTGTTTTTGAAGCAGTAAGACTTGCAAAACAAAGGATCAATGTTCCGTTGATTGGTTTTTGCGGCGGGCCATTTACAGTAGCTAGTTACTTAGTCGATGGAGGAGAAGAGGGGATCAAAGAATGGGTGGCAAAGTCGCCAGAAAAGTTAAAAGAGTTATTGGATGCGATTGCAACTCTTTCTATTTCCTATTTGAAGTTGCAAATTGATGCTGGGGTTGATGCTGTACAGATCTTTGATTCTTGGGCAAACATTCTCTCTAAAGAGGAGTTTCGTCGCTTTTGCCTTCCCTACTACGAAGAGATGATAAAAGAAATGGATGTTCCCGTTATCCTTTTTGCCAAGCAGTTGGGTCAACATTTGGATGATCTTCTTTTTTTGCCGTGCGCTTTAAGTCTGGACGCAAGTTGCTCTTTAGTAGAAGTGCGCAAAAAGACAAATAAAACGTTGCAAGGCAATATAGATCCCGATCTTCTCTTTGCCCCGATTCCTATTCTTCAAGAAAAAGGGAGAAAGCTCGTGGAGAGTATGAAAGGAGATCCTGCTTTTATTGCAGGGCTTGGGGCAGGAGTCAAACCAGGCACACCTTTAGAAGCTGTAAAAGCGTTAGTGAAGGCGCTCCAAGGAATAGAGGATGCTCATTGATTCACAACTTTTAATCAAACTCGACCGCCCTGTTCCCCGCTATACAAGTTATCCAACAGCGCCCCAATTTTATCCATTGGACGAAAAAATCTTTTTTGAAAAAGCAGCGCTTTTCCAAAAAAGCGATCGACCCTTATCGCTTTATATCCACATCCCTTTTTGCAAATCGATGTGCCTTTTTTGTGCATGTTCAGTTGTTTTGAATCGAAATGCCGAAAGGCAAAATCGCTATTTTTCCCATCTTCTTCAAGAGATTTCTCTTGTTCAGTCGAAGATAGGAAAAAGAAACATTGCGCAACTTCACTTAGGTGGTGGGACGCCCACGAATCTAACGGAAGAGGAATTTGTGCAGTTGATGGAGCACCTGCGCAAACTATTTATTTTTGAAGAAGGAGCTGAGCTTTCCATAGAAGTGGATCCGCGTACCGTTTTTGAAGATAAAGGGAAAAAACTCCGTCTTTTGCGTAACCTTAAGTTTAATAGAGTCAGTTTTGGCGTGCAAGATCTCGATCCAAAAGTGCAAGAGGGAGTGAAACGGCGTCAGACAGAAGAGATGACGGAGACAACATACTATCTTGCCAAAGAACTTGGGTTTTCTGGGATCAATATCGACTTGATCTACGGACTTCCCTTTCAAACGCGTGTAACGTTTAGAAAAACAGCTGAAAAATTGATGGCTTTAAAGCCTGATCGGATAGCCTTTTACTCTTATGCTAAAGTGCCTTGGTTAAAACCTCATCAGAAAGCCATTCCAGAGGCAGCTCTTCCAACAACAGAAGAAAAATTTCAGATCTATCTAGAAGCGAGAGAAATTTTTATAGAGGCGGGCTATACAGCAATTGGCATGGACCATTTTGCTCTTTTCTCAGACTCTTTAGCAAAAGGCCATATAGAAAAAAAATTGACGCGCAACTTTCAGGGTTATTCCCTTGCGCTTGCAGAAGACCTGATCGGCCTTGGCGCAACATCGGTTGGCTTTTTGGAAAATGCCTATTTTCAAAATGAAAAAGAGATCGAACGATATGAAACTCAAGTGGGGAATGGATGTATCCCCGTAGTAAAGGGATTTGTCTTAAAAGAAGAAGATCTTGTACGCCGTTTTGTCATCCAATCGCTCATGTGTCACTTTGAACTAAACAAACGGGAATTTCAGAGCCGTTTTGCTCTTGATTTTGACACCCATTTTCAAGCTTTACAACCTAGCCTTGAACAATTGAAAAAAGAGGGGCTTTTAGAAGAGACGGAAGAAAAGCTTACGCCAACGCTTATCGGCTCTTGGTTCATCCGCCTCATCGCCTCGCAGTTTGATGCTTACCTAAGCAATGGGAAATTTTCAAAGGCTGTATGAAAATTGCGATTTTGGGGGGAGGGATTTCGGGCTTAAGTGCCGCTTGGTTTTTGCGGAAGAAATATCCAGATGCAAAAATGATTCTTTTTGAAAAAGAGAAGCGGCTTGGAGGTCTAATCGGGAGTTACAAAGAGGGCGACTTTTTCTTTGAAAAAGGACCTCGGATCTTTCCTGTTGCAAGATCTCCCCACCTCATTCAACTCATTTGCGAGGTGGGTCTGAAAGAGGAGATGATTTTTGCTCCACCTCATGCAACAAAAAGATATCTTTGGACAAATGGGGCGTTTCGGCCCCTTTCTTCTTTTGCTTTGCGCATTCTTTTTTCTCTTGTAAAAGAACCGTTCCAACCAAAAGGGGAAAGTGAAGATGAATCGATTGCTTCTTTTGGGAGAAGGAGGTTTGGCCGTTTTCTCACAGAGACCTTGATTGATCCAATGGCGCTTGGGATTTATGGAGGCGATATAGAAAAACTCTCCATACGCTCCTGTTTTCCATCACTTTTTTCTTTGGAAAAAAAGAAGGGACGTCTTTTTCCCCATCTTCTTTTTCAAAAAAAAGGGGAAAGGCAATTTTTTACTCTAAGACGTGGGATGCATTCACTCATTGAAAGACTTGGTCAAAGATCAAATATTGAATTGCACGTCGGTGAGGAAGTAGAGTCTATTGAGAAAACGGGGGTGGTTGCAAAGGGTACTTTTTATGCTGTTGATCGAATTTTTTCTGCCCTTCCTCTTCAAACAATTGGAAAACTCACTGGCCTTTGGACTGATGCTGAGGCGCAAGATTTGGTTGTTGCACATCTTGCATATCGAGGCGTAAAGCTTCCAAAGGCAGGGATTGGCTACCTTGTGCCAAGTAAAGAAAAAGAGAAATTGCTCGGAATGATTTGTGAA